>DAIRWC010000120.1:0-5577 GCA_036802505.1 Solirubrobacterales bacterium | reverse complement strand
CCCCGGCCCGCGGCTCTCCCCGCCCGATGGCGTCAAGGGCGTCGAGCAGCTCCTCCCGCCCCTCCCCCAGGGCAACCGCACGGTGCTCGAAGGTAGTGCGTGTGGTGGCGAGCGAGTAGGCGAGATCGGCGGGATCCAGCTCGGGGCGGCCGCGCATGTGGGCGGCGAGACGGGAGGCCTGGGCGGCCAGAACAGGCTCCGATTTCGCCGAGAAGACGAGTGGGGTCGAACCGGCGAGAAGCTGCTCCCCCTCTCCAGCCGGGTGGACCTCCTCCTCCTCCTCCTCGGCTTTGTCCCGATCAGGACTCGGTGCCTCCTCGAGGATCAGATGCGCGTTGGTGCCGCTGATGCCAAAGGAGGAGACCCCGGCGCGGCGCGGCCTGCCGTTTGGCTCCCAGGGGACCTCCTCGCTGAGCAGCGACACCTCGCCCGCAGACCAGTCGACGTGCTCGGAGGGCTCCTCGACGTGCAGGGTCCTCGGCAGCACGCCATGGCGCATCGCCTGAACCATCTTGATCACCCCGGCGACTCCCGCCGCCGCCTGGGTATGACCGATGTTCGACTTGATCGAGCCGAGGTGAAGGGGGCCGTTCGAGCGCTCCTGGCCGTAGGTGGCCAGCAGCGCCTGGGCCTCGATCGGATCGCCGAGGGCGGTGCCGGTGCCGTGGGCCTCGACGGCGTCGACATCGGCGGGTGAGAGCCCGGCGCTTGCCAATGCCTGGGCGACAACCCTTTCCTGGGAGGGGCCGTTGGGGGCAGAAAGGCCGTTTGAGGCGCCATCCTGGTTGGTCGCCGAGCCCTGAATCGTGGCCAGCACCTCGTGGCCGTTTCGCTCCGCCTCAGAGAGGCGCTCCAGGAGGACCATGCCGACGCCCTCGGCGATGCCCATGCCGTCGGCGCTGGCGCCGAAGGCCTTGCTGCGCCCATCCGGAGCAAGCGCGCGTTGACGCGAGAACGAGACGAGCGCGGCGGCGGTGGGGAGCACCGTCACCCCGCCGGCCAGCGCCATCGAGCATTCCCCCTGCCTGAGTGCCTGGCTCGCCAGATGGATCGCCACCAACGAGGAGGAGCAGGCGGTGTCGACCGACATCGCCGGACCCTCGAGGCCGAGGGTGTAAGCGACGCGGCCCGAGGCGACGCTCGCGGTGTTGCCGGTGACCATGTAACCCTCGAGATCGCCCTGCGCCACCTCCGGGCCGAGCGCGCCGTAATCGGTGTTGATCACCCCCGCGAAGACTCCGGCCTGAGTGCCACGCAGCGCGGCGGGATCGATGCCGGCGTCTTCCAAGGCCTCCCACGAGCCTTCGAGCAGCAGGCGCTGCTGGGGGTCCATGGCGAGCGCCTCGCGGGGGCTGATCCCGAAGAAGGCGGCGTCGAACTCCCCGGCGTCGTGCAGGAAGCCGCCGTGACGGGTGTAGCTGGTACCTGGGTGGTCCGGGTCTGGGTCATAGAGGCGCTCGACGTCCCAGCCGCGGTCGGTGGGGAACTCGGTGATCGCATCGGTGCCTTCGCGGACCTTCCGCCAGAGCTCACCCGGTGAGGAGATGCCACCTGGGTAGCGGGCGCTCATGCCGACGATCGCGATCGGCTCCTCGCTTCTGGTCAGGACGCTGCGGGCCAGCTTGACCCCTCGTTTCACCCCCTCCACCCTGTCCCGCAGCAGCCTCGCCGCAGCCAGCGCCGGCGTCGGGTGGTCGAAGACCAGGGTCGCCGGCAGGTTCATCCCGGTGGCCTCGTTCAGTCGGTTACGCAGCTCGACCGCGCCCAGCGAGTCGAGCCCCAGCTCTTTGAAGTTCATGTCGGGATCGATCGCCTCCCGCGAGGGATGGCCGAGCACCAGGGCCACTTCGGCCCGAACCAGATCGAGGGCGAGCTCATCCCACTCGGAGCGCGGGGAGTCGGCGAGCTTCTCGGCCAGCGATTCGTGGACAGCGCGGCGATAGGCGGCGGAGCGGCGAATGCGCGCTACGTGCTGGGGGAGACCGGGGATCCGGACCAGGTCTGGGACGCGGCCGAGGTCCAGAATGGGCCTGCGCCGCATCGGCGGGCCGACGATGTCGCGGAGCATCCCCTCGGCGCGCGAGCGGATCCCACTGAGCAGCGAGCCCTCGACATCCTCGTCATCCACGGCCGCAGGAGCCCGGTGCGTCGCCAGCACCGCCAGGCCCCCGGTCAGGTAGGCCTCACGGGTCGCCCGGCGCTGGATCTTCCCGCTGCTGGTCTTCTGGCTCGTCCCGTGCTCGATCAGCACCAGCTCGTCGAGCAGCAGTCCGTTCTCCTGCGAGACCTTCCGCCGGACGTTGCTCCAGATCTCCTCGGTGGCGTCCGGGTCGATGCCCTTCCCCGCCTCCGCGACCAAGACCACGTCCTGGCGCCCGCCAGCGGATACTTCGAAGGCCGCCAGGCATCCCGGCCGTAGGCGCCGGTCGGCAAGGGTCGCCGTGTCCTCGACATCGTTGGGATAGAAGTTCTGACCACGGACGATGATCAGGTCCTTCAGCCGCCCAGTGATGTACAGCTGGCCGTCGCGCTCCGCGCCCAGGTCCCCGGTTCGCAGGAACGCTCCCCGCTCGGGCTCGTCGGCGAGAACCCCGCCGAAGGTCTCCTCGGTCGCATCCTTGTCCCGCCAGTACCCCTGAGCGACGCTCGGGCCCTGGAACCAAACTTCGCCGATCTCACCCTCCGCGCACTCGCGCCGGGTCTCCGGATCGATCACCATGAAGCTGCTGCGCACGTCCGCCACGCCCACCGTAACGAGCCCGTCGATCGGCGACCCCTCCCCTCCCCGCGAGTCCCCTTCAGCTCCGTCGACCGTGTCCTCCTCTTCGCCGAGCCGGTGAGCGGTGACCCTCAGGGTCGCCTCGGCGAGGCCGTAGCACGGCATGAAGGCCGAGCGGCGAAACCCGACCTGGCCGAAATGCTCGGTGAAGCGGCGCATCGTCGGGGTCCGCACCGGTTCCGCGCCGCTGACCGCGGTTGTCCACGACGTGAGGTCCAGCCTGGCCATCCTCTCCTCGGTCGACCTGCGCACACACAGGTCGTAGGCGAAATTCGGTGCGGCGGAGAACGTGCCGCGGTACTCGGAGATCGCTTCCAGCCACAGGATCGGATCGGCGAGGAATGACAACGGCGACATCAGCGTCGTCTCGAGACCATTGACCACCGTCGCGAAGATTCCGCCGATCAGTCCCATGTCATGGAACGGCGGGAGCCAGAAGACACCTCGATCGCCCTCACCAGCTTCAGTGGCTTCTATCGCTGACTGTACGTTGGCCAAGATGTTGGTGTGACTCAACATCACCCCACGTGGATTGCCGGTTGAGCCAGACGTGTACTGCAATAACGCAACGGTCTCGGGCGAAGACGCTACTGGGGCAACACGTACGTCCGGTTTTCCAAGCTGATCAACCACCAGAGTTGTCAGTTCGGCGCCTTGCCAGAGGTAGTCGTTAGCGGTTGCCTCGCACAGTGGCGCGAGGAGGGTGGTTGAGAGGACGACACGTGGATCGCTGTCCTTGATCAAATGCTTGAGCCGCTGGTCCACCCCCGTAGTCATTGGCGGATAGGCCGGCACCGCGACAGTTCCGGAGAAAAAGCAACCGAACAAGGATGCGACATAGTCAGGTCCCGGAGGACACTGAAGCAACACCCGGTCACCGGGCTCACAGTGACGAGCAAGGTGGTGCGCAACCGTTGCTGCACGCTCGGCCAGCGCTTCGAAGCTCAACGTCGTGATGGTGGACTCGGAGAGTGACGCGCCACCAGGCTCGATGAACCTCAAGGAGAGGTCGTCAGGCCGCTGCTCAGCCTGATTGGCCAGGATATCCCCCAGCGTGGCGAGAGGGGGTGGCGTAGGTGCCATTACCTTCTACCCCAACGAAGGTGAATCACCGACACCACAGAGCGGCTCGGGCGGATCGGTCGTGCGGGGGCGCGAGAAGTACGGGATGAAACCAACCGCCCACCAGCGTCGTCCCTTTTCCCCAGGCCAAGCGTGTCATCCTCCGCCAATCACAATCGCCCCCACAGTCACAAATCAAGTAACCCCTGTTGGCGATCCTAACATGCTGCCGAAAACCTGTGTAATACCGAAATAGAGCTTAAGTCGCCCTAAACATTGACTTGAGCCGATGCCTCCGCCGCTGGGAAAAGGGCCACATCCAGGTCGACCCGGCTCGCCGCGGCAACCGCACCTGCAGGAGGGATCTCATTGAACATATGCAGCCACGAGGGATGGACGACCGGATTCGAACCGGCGACCGCCTGGGACCACAACCAGCTGAGCTACGTCCACCGCGTCACTTCTGATCTAGCGTGCTGCGTGGGGGATCTGGCGGGTGGTCAAGCAGGGCGGTGGGACGCGACCAAATCGGCGAAGGCCCGAAAGCCCGGTGTCGAGCGGTCGGTAAGCGGTCCTTGGGCCTCGCCGGCCTGTCGGCGCAGCATGGCGGGCGCCTCTGGCCCGAGGGCCGCCCGGGCTTCCGCGACCATCTCCGGCTCGGCGAGCCATGCGTCCACCAGGCTCGCGTCGGCCTCCGGGTGGAAGACGACGCCCCAGGCGTCGCCGTGGCGGAACGCCTGCAGCTCCGTTTTCGCCGAAGACGCCAGACGCACCGCGCCGTCCGGTAGCTCGAACACGTCGCCGTGCCAGTGCAGGACCGTCGTTCGCGGTGCCAGCGCACCGACGATCGGGTCGGCGGCATCGTGGATCTCGACCGGCGCGAAGCCGATCTCGGCTCCCTCCCCCGGCCTCGCCTCGGCCCCAAGCGCCCGGGCCAAGAGCTGCGCGCCGAGGCAGATGCCGAGCACCGGCATCTCCCGGCGCACCGCCTCCGCCAGCCACTCGCGCTCCGCCGCCAATCCCGGGTAGCGCTCGACTTCGTCGACGTTCATCGGGCCGCCCATGACGAGGGCTCCGGAGACCTCGGGGTGGCTCGGCAGCGGGTCGCCGGCGAGCGGTTCGACCGTCCGCACCTCGAGGCCGGCGCAGGCATCGAGAATCCGCCGCGGCGTCTCCCAGGACACATGTTGGATGGCCAGAAGGACTGGGCGATCGTTGCTCATCGCGGGCAGGCTAACCGCGCTACGGTTGCCGGGTGCCAGTGCGACACGGGATTGCTTTCTTCCGGCCGGAGGCTCGTCCGGCGACGATCACCGGCGCTCAGCTGCGCGGCGCGGCGGCGATCGGGGCGCTGGCCGTCGGTGCCGCCGCCGTCGGCGGCTTCGCGATCGGCCGGCTCACCGTCGGTCGCCTCTCGATCGACCGAGCGGCGATCAACCGCCTGAAGATCGGTGAGCTCGAGGTCGAGAAGCTGCAGGTACGTGACGGTCTGCCGGGCGCTTGAGGGAGCGCTGGGGAGTTTGAACGTGTTGGAGCACGTAAAACGCTCACTCGGCGTCCGCGTCGCCGCGATCACGGCGCTCGCCGTCGCGCTACTCGCCGTCGCGACCCCGGCCCCCGCCCAGGCGCTCGGTCCCTACCCGGACCTCGGCGGCTGCCAGGTCTTCCCGGACCCACCGGCCTCGCTCTCCCCCGGTGCGCCCTCGCTGCCCAACGAGGCCGCCTGGAAGCAGGAC
>DAIRWC010000119.1:0-5584 GCA_036802505.1 Solirubrobacterales bacterium | reverse complement strand
GGGGACGAAGGTCCAATGCTTCCTCGACGCACACGAGCGACCGATGCACTGCCACCACGAGAAGCTGGTGATCATCGACGGCGAGGTCGCTTTCGTCGGCGGCATCGACCTGACCTCGCTGGGCGGCGATCGTTTCGACACGAGCGAGCATCCCGCTCGGGGAAATATCGGCTGGCACGACGCCTCCACTCGTCTCACCGGTCCCGTCGTCGCCGACGTCTCGGCTCACTTTGCCTCGCGCTGGCAGGCGGTCACCGGCGAGCAGATTCCGGCACCCGCTCCCTCGGCGCCCAGGGGAGACATCGAGGTACAGATCGTCCGCACCGTGCCCGAGAAGATCTACGACTTCCTACCCCAGGGAGACTTCAGGATCCTCGAGAGCTATCAGCGAGCCCTGCGCTCGGCCCAGTCGCTGATCTACTTGGAGAATCAATTCCTCTGGGCGCCGCAGGTCGTCGAGACCCTCCTCGACAAGCTCACGAACCCACCATCGGATCGATTCCGACTGGTAATCCTGTTGCCGGCCAAGCCCAACAACGGCGCCGATGACACTCGCGGGCAGCTCGGCCTACTGGCCGAGGCGGACGATGGCGCCGGGCGCTTTCTGGCAGCGACTCTCTCAAGTCGAACCGGCGGCCTCTCCGGGCCACTCTACGTCCACGCCAAGATCGGCATCGTCGATGACGCGTGGCTTACGGTCGGCTCGGCAAACCTGAACGAGCACTCTCTGTTCAACGATTCCGAGATGAACGTCGTCAGCTGCGATCCAGCCTTGGCGCGTAACACCCGGCTCCGCCTCTGGGCCGAGCATCTCGAGCGCCCGATCGAGGCGGTCGACGGAGACCCGACCCGGGTCGTCGACGAGCTCTGGAAGCCGATTGCCCGGGAGCAGCTCGAACGCCGAAAGCTGGACGAGCCCGCCACCCACCATCTGCTCGAGCTGCGCGGCGTCTCGCGGCGCTCGGCGGCGATCCTCGGCCCACTGCAGAGCTTCGTCGTCGACGGGTAGTCGGCGCTCGCGGCGCCGGCCTGACGTCCGCCAGCGCGATGAGACTTCCACCGATGGGAGTGCTTCGCAACGCTGGATCAGAGCTGCGGGCTGTGTTCCGGGCGGAGACGCCAACCCATCGACGCTTTCGCGATCACCTCACGGTCATCGCCCTCGCCACGATCGGTGTCGACGTGATCTGTGCCGTGCTGGCTTACTTTCTCGAGCGCCACGCCGCCCAAACCGAGATCAGCACGCTGGGCAGCGCCTTCTTCTGGACGAGTACCCAGCTGCTCACCGTCTCCTCCCAGATCAAGGACCCGATCTCCTTCGGCGCTCGGGTGCTCGACATATTCATGGAGGCTTACGCGATCACGGTCATCGCCGCCCTAGCTGGCGCCACCGGCGCCTTCATCCAGAAACGGGGGCTGGAGCTGGACGCCAAGAGCTGAGCAGGCGAGCCTGATTCAGGCGCCCGCGTCTCCGATCGCGTCCCCGGTCCCGACTTCCTCCTCCGCTTCCCCGCGGCCGAAGCGGCTGACCAGGGCGGGAATCAGCAGGGTCCGCGCGATCAGGGTGTCCAGCATCAGGCCGGCAAACATCGCGAAGGCGATCTCGCGGAAGCTCTGGATCGGAATCAGCGCGACTGCGCCGAAGGAAAGGGCGAGGATGATCCCGGCCACCGTGATTGCCCGGCCCGCCTGCGAGCCGGCGGTCCTGATCGCCGGCTTCAACGCCGTTTGATCTGCCTCGCGCCAGATCCTGTTGACCAGGAAGACGTTGTAGTCGGCGCCGAGGGCCAGGAGGAGGATCGCGCTCGCCACCGGGACGAAGAAGGCCAGCTGCCCGTATCCGAGCAGGTCCTGGAAGACGTAGACCGTCAAGCCCAGGGCGGCGGCGACGACCAGCACGCTGACCCCGACCAGATACAGCGGCGCGGTGCGGCTGCGCAGCAGCGCCCAGAGCAGCGCCAGCAGGACCGCCAGCGCGGCCGGGGCGACGCGCGCGAAGGCACTCCAGGTGTCTTCGGTCAGTTCGGTGGCGATCGTCGTGTCACCGGTGACGCCGACCGTCGCACCTCCGAGGCCGCTGCGTTCGAGCAGCGCCGGCAGGTCTGCTTCGAGGTTCGAGAGGGCTTCCGAGGACCGCGCACCATCGGGGTCGCCGTCGAGGACCAGTACGAAGCGCGCCGCGTTGCCGTCCGGCGCGAGCAGGACCCCCGAGCCGCCCGGCAGACGCTGTGCGCCGGGGCCGAGGACCCCGGCGACCCCGTCTTGTTCGGCGACGCTGGATTCGAAGCGGCCCAGCTGGCTTTCCTTCGCGGCGATGCCTTCGTCTTCGAGCACCACCATCGTCGGCCCGAGCACGCCCGGACCGAGGCCGGTCGCGGCAAGGTCGTAGCCTCGGCGGGCCGAGGTCGACTTGGGCAGGCCGCGGATCACCGGGTTTCCGAGCTCCAGCTTGACGATTCCGCTCGCCGCAGCGCCGAGGACAAGCAGGCAGAGAACGGCAATCAGCGTCGGGAAGCGAACCGCAACGCCGATCATCGCTCCCCGGGCGCCCGAGCCGGCATCGGCAGGATCGGCTTGGTCGGTGTCTTCGGCAACCGGCCGGTGCGGCCAGAGCAGCGCTCGGCCGAAGATCGCCAGCGCCGCCGGCACCAGCGTCATTGCCACCGCCGCGGCGACCACGACGGCGACCGCCATGGCCGGCCCGAAGGCAGCGAGGAAGCTCATCCCCGAGATCAGCAGCGTCAGGGTCGCGCCCGCAATCATCAGTGCCGCGGTAAAGATCACCGGCAACAGCTCCCCGGTCACCTCGACCACCGCCCGCCGGGAGTCGATTCCCTCCAGCAGCCGCTGGCGGTATCCCGAGACGAAGAAGACCAGGTAGTCGGTGAGGACGCCGAAGATCAGCCCGACGATCACCGGGTCGGCCTCCTGCGGAATCGTGATGCCGAAGCGCTGCGCGACCCAGCCGAGGACGCGGTCGGCGCACAGGTAGGCGATGCCGACCGACGCCATGCCCAGCAGCGGCACGCCGAGCGAGCGGAAGTAGAAGGCGAGGATGCCGACCACGAGCAGAACCGTCGCCAGCTCGACCCAGACGATGTAGGTGTTGGTGACGGTGGTTTCGGCCCTGGTCGCCGGCAGGGCGCCGGTCACCTCGGTGGCGTCCGCGCCCGTCGCCCGTTTCAGGCCCGAGGCAAACCGCTCGGCCCTGTCCTGGGATTCGGATTCGCTCAGCGAGGGCCTGATGTAGAGGTAGACGACCAGGGTGGTGGCGGTCCGGCGGGCGGCAAGCAGGCCCGGGGCATCGACCAATGGCACGGCTCGGATCGCATCGCCTCCTTCCTGCTGGTCGGTGGTCGCTATGTAGCGACTCGCGGCTTCGATTCCCGCGGCTGAAAAGCCGCCCGGTTGGTGGGCGATCACGATCGTCCGGCTGAGCAGCGGCGTGCCGAAGGTCTTGATCGCCCTGCTTTCGACTTCGAGCGCGGTCGAGGAGCGTGGCAGCAGGCTGCCGAGCTGATCCGATTCGGATTCGAAGGCCGAGGGGAGGTGCGCCGTCGCCAGCACCGTCGCCGCGATCCAGGCCACCAGGATTGGGAACCGAAGCCCGACGATGAGACGGGCGGTCAGGGTCCAGAAAGTGCGCTCCGGCTTCCCCTCGGGAGGAGGGGAGCCGCTGCTCACCCTGCCCTCAGTCACGCTGGTCCTTTTAGCGCGGCCGAGGGTCGCGATATTCGGGGTCCACCGCCCTGCGGTCATCGACCACGACCTCGGCTCGCTTTGCGCGACGAGACCAGACGGCCCACTGCCAGATCGCGATAACCAGGCCGACGACGCCGACGATCATCAGGATCAAACCGATCGTCTTCAGATCCAGGCCCTTGACGTGGAAATGGGTGGCGAAGCGCAGGATGGCGCCGGCCGCGATCAGGAAGATGCTTCCTGCAAAGGTCATGTTCGCCGCCCCTAAAAGACCCGGCGGAAAAGATAGATGGCGAGCAGGATCAGGATGATGACGATGAGAATTCCGACGATGGTCACGACGAGCTCCTTGATTGGGTTTTAGTTTCTTGGGAGGTCAAGAGGGGCGGGACCGGGGCTTATAGCGGCGACCTGGAGCGCCTTCTTGCGCGCGGTGGCGAATTACGCCTGCGATCAGCATCGGTCGGCCTTTGGCTGGGGTGATCGCGGCTCACAGGTCCTCCTCGATCTCGTCGGCTTTCTGGCCGTGCCGGCGGGCCCGCTCGCGCTCGCGCTCGCTGCGCGCGCCGGCCCCCTCCGACTCCTCGGCCAGCTGGTCGGCGCGGTCGCGGTGCTCCTCGGCGACGCGCTCGGCCACCTCGGCCCCCTCAGCCGCTTTTGCGGCTTCGGCCCGCTTGGCCTGCTCCTCCTCGGACAGGCTGGTCGCCTTGGTGGCCCGGGTCTGCGCCTCGTCGCGGTGGGACTCCGCCTCTTCGGCCAGCCGTTCCCGTTCGATTCGGCGCCGCTCTTTCGCGCGCCGAGCGATCGCGACCGCGGTAGCGGCCAAAACCAGGACGACGACCACGATGACAACGATCAAAACGGTGGACATCTGCGTCTCCTCTCATTGGGCACCTAGCAACTGCAACTGGCCCCACGTATGCCTGGAGCTCAAAGAGCCGTGCAACGCAACCGCCAACCTCTGAACCCGAATAATTTTCGTACCCAATTTGGCGAGGACTAAACCACTGGCACCCACCACCGCCGAGATTCTTGGTGGCCAAAGCGGGCGCTCCTGCGAATCGGCGAGAAAATCCCCGAGGCGTGAGTCAGGAAACGCATATAGGGACCGGGCTCAGCCCCTTGCGGCTTCAACGGGGAGTTTGCCTTCTACCCGGCACCGGAGGAGACGCGGCCGGCGAGACGGTCGAGTGCTCCCGGGATGCGAGTCACCGCCGAGAGAACCGCGTCGAAATTAGCCTTCGCGGTGTCGGTGTCTTCACCCACGCCCCAGGCCGTGTCGTCGCCGATACTCAGCTTCACGTATGAGATCGCCTTCGCGTCGGTCCCGTCGCTGAGCGTCTGCTGCTGGTAGTCGCGGACCTTGATCGTCACGTCCAGCAGCAGCTCAATCGCGTTGGTGAATGCGGCAATCGTGCCGTTCCCCTCCCCCGCGATCGGCACCAGCTCGCTGCCGCACTGGAGCGTCGCGTCAAGCGCCGAGATGTGGTCCTTGTCGTTGCTGGTGATGGCGTGATTGACCAGCGCCGCGTCGGGATGCCCCATGTACTCGAGGCGGAACAGCTTGATCAGCTGCTCGGCGGTGATTTCGGCGTTGGAGGCATCGACTTCCCGCTGGACGACACGGGAGAACTCGATCTGCAGCAGGCGGGGAAGTTCGAGGTCGTGCTCGGCCCGCATTATGTAGGCGACGCCGCCCTTGCCCGATTGTGCGTTGACGCGCACGGCCTCGTCGTAGTTGCGGCCGATGTCTCTCGGGTCGAAGGGCAGATACGGCACGTCCCAGATCGCATTTTCGGGGTCCGCCAGCTCCCCCATCGCCTCCATGCCCTTCTTGATCGCGTCCTGATGCGAGCCGGAGAAGGCGGTGTAGACCAGGTCG
>DAIRWC010000118.1:0-5590 GCA_036802505.1 Solirubrobacterales bacterium | reverse complement strand
ACCACTCGTCGGCGCCGCGGTCGTGGAGCTCGTACAGGTAGTCGATCATCTTCTGCCGGGCACGCTGCCGGGTGCGGACGCGGCCGACCGGTGAGATCTCGGTGCCGAAGGTGAGGATCGGCTTGATTTTCAGCGCCGTCCCGACCAGGGCCTGTGCCGCGCCGATGCGCCCGCCGCGCCGCAGGTACTCGAGCGTGTCGAGGCAGAACCACATGTCGAGCCCCTCGCGGGTGCGGTGGATCGTCTCGACCACGTCTTTCGCCGAGGAGCCCTGCTCGGCCGCACGGGCCGCGGCGAGGACCAGGCAGCCGAGCCCGCCGGCGCCGGTTTGGCCGTCGACGACCTCGACCTGGCCGGGGAGCCCCTTGTCGGCGACGACCCGCGCCGCCTCCCGCGCGCTCTCGCAGGTGCCCGAGAGGCCGGCGGCGATGTGCACGGAGACGACGTCGCGGCCCGCTTCGGCAAGCGGCTCGAAGCAGGCGAGGAAGTCGCCGACCGAGGGCTGGGAGGTCGAGGGGAGGTCGGGCGAGTCGCGCAGCCGCGCGTAGAAGGCGTCGAGCTCGTAGTCGGGCTCGGGCAAGCGCTCGTCGCCCCAGCCGACGTAGAGGCTCACCTGCTGAACCCCCCAGCGCTCGATCAGGCTGGGGGGCAGGTAGGTGGTGCTGTCGGTGACTACGGCGACGTCCGGCATGCTCAGGCGGTCGCGGCGGTCAGCTCGCGATCGATCTCGAGCAGGTAGGGCGCGACCAGGCCCTCGTAGTCGGCCTTGCGCTCGGCGGGCAGGTCCTTCCAGCCGGTCACCGAGCCGCGACAGATATCCGCGCCGCAGAGACAGCCGCCGGGGAAGTGCTCGACCGAGTAGTTGCGCATCGCGTAGTCGAAGGTGATCTCCTCGCCGTCGGAGATCGCCCGGCGGGCGACGAAGTCACAGGCGCCGGTGCGGTTCAGCTCGACGCCGCAGTTGGGGTTGCACGAGTGGTTGACCTTGGGGCCGAGGCCGCCGTGCCGGGCCCATTTGGTGCGACTCACCTGGGTTGCGTGCGAGTCGTTGTGGGCGACCTCGCCTTCGAGCCTCCCGATCATCACCGTCTCACCGACTCCGAAGCTACGGGTGGCGCGAACACCACCGCCCTTGCCGCCTTTGGGAGTGCATAGCTCATAGCCGACTGGATCCAAGGGACCGCCTCTCAGTTGTGTGCGCGCAGCGAAACTGTGCCAGGCGACCCTAAAGCATCCTCTGCGGATGCCCCGCGGATGAAAAGCTAACCGCGATGAGCGGCTCCCGGGTCAGATCGGCATTCAGCGGACGCACCGCCTGGGCGCGCAGCCTGCAGGCGCCGCTGCGCGAATTCCTCACCACCGAGACGGGCAGCGCCGTGGTGCTGCTGGGGGCGGCGGTCGCGGCGCTGGCCTGGGCCAACCTCGATCTCTCCTCCTACGAGAGCGTCTGGCGCACGCCGCTCTCGATCCACGTCGGTGGCTCGGGCATCTCCCAGAGCCTGCGCCAGTGGGTCAACAGCGGGTTGATGACGTTCTTCTTCTTCGTCGTCGGGCTCGAGGCGCGCCGCGAGTTCGACATCGGCGAGCTGCGCGAGCGCCGCCGCCTGACCCTGCCGGTGCTCGCCGGTCTCGGCGGGATGGCCGTGCCGGTGGCGATCTACCTGGCCTTCAACGGCGGCGGGCACGCGGCCTCGGGGTGGGGGGTGGCGATGTCGACCGATACCGCCTTCGCGCTCGGCATGCTGGCCCTGGTCGGGCCGAGCTTCCCCGACCGCCTGCGCGGCTTCATGCTGACGATCATCGTCGTCGACGACGTCGTGGCGCTGCTCGTCATCGCCGTCGCCTACAGCCACGACGTGGCCCTCGGCCCGCTGCTCATCGCGGTGGGGGTCTTCGGCCTGGCGACGATCGCGGTCGCCCTGCGGATCCGCCAGAACCTCTTCTACCTGGTGCTCGCCACGACTTCCTGGGTGGCGCTGTTCGAGTCGGGCGTCGACCCCGTCGTGCTGGGCCTGGCGATCGGCCTCATCGTCGGCGCCTACCCGGCGGGCCGCGGCGAGCTGGAGCGGGCGACGAACCTGTTCCGCAGCTTCCGCGAGCAGCCGACGCCGGAGCTGGCCCGCTCCGCGCGGATCGGGCTGCGCGCGGCCGTCTCGTCCAACGCCCGCCTGCTGCAGCTCTACCACCCGTGGACCAGCTACGTGATCGTGCCGCTCTTCGCCCTGGCCAACGTCGGCATCGCGATCGACGGCGACTTCCTCTCGCGGGCCTACTCGTCGCCGCTCACGCTGGGCATCGTCTTTGCCTACGTGCTCGGCAAGCCGGTCGGCGTGACCGGGGTCTCGGCGCTGGTGACGTGGCTGAGCAGGGGACGGCTGCGCCCACCGGTCGGCTGGGCGGCCACCGCCGGGGGCGGCGCGATCGCCGGGATCGGCTTCACGGTCTCGTTGCTGATCGCGGCACTGGCCTTTCATGGGGTGGAGCTGCGCGAGGCAAAGCTCGGCGTGCTGAGCGCCGCGCTCGTCGCCTCTGTCCTGACCTGGCTCGTCTTCCGCGCCACCGCGATGCTGCCCTGGCAGGCCCGCATCCGCGCCCTGCTCGGCACCTCGGAGGCGCTCGTCGACCTCGGGGTTCCGGTCGACCCCGAGCGCGACCACCTGCGCGGGCCGGCCAAGGCTCCCGTGACGGTCGTCGAGTACGGCGACTTCGAGTGCCCCTACTGCGGCAAAGCGGAGCCGGTCGTGCGCGAGTTGCTCGCCGACTTCGCTGAGGTCCGCTACGTCTGGCGGCACCTGCCGCTCTCCGATGTCCATCCCAACGCCGAGCTGGCGGCGGAGGCATCGGAGGCCGCCGCCGCGCAAGGGGCGTTTTGGGAGATGCACGACCTGCTGCTCGACCACCAGGGCGAGCTCCTGCCCCGCCACCTCCACGCCTACGCCCAGCAGCTCGAGCTCGACCCCGCTCGCTTCCGCGACGACCTGCAGCGGCACACCCACGCGCCGCATATCGAGGAGGACGTCGACTCGGCCGACATCAGCGGCGTCACCGGCACCCCGACCTTCTTCGTCAACGAGCGCCGCCACGACGGCGCCTACGACATCGAAACCCTCGCCGCCGCGGTAAAGGCAGCCGGCGCCCGCTCAGCAATCGCGCCCTGAGCGGTCGCTGTCATAAGACCGCGCGCGTATCCGACATTGACCACAGTGGGGTGGGGTCAATGTCGGATGCGTCTCTGCCAGGCCCGTTCGGTCTGTCGCATCAGCGCCGGGTAGACGATCAGGTATCGGAATGGCTTGATCAGCGCCATGTATCCCTTGCCGAACGCGCCGCGTGGCTTGACGTAGACGGCCATCTGCCCTTGATAGCGGCCGTCGCTCTGTTCGACCCAGGCCAGGTGCATCGCCGCGTGGACGGTCCGGTTCGACAGCTCGGCGGCGAACTCGTCGTCGGTGCGGTAGAGGGGCACGAAGGGCAGCGAGCCGAAATCCATACCTGCCGCGGTGCCGCGCAGGTCGTCCGGCAATCGCTCTGCCAGCGAGGTTTCGCTGGTGCCCGGGATCGGCAGTTTGCCCGCGGCATTGTCCGGGTCGCTGCCGGCGGGCTCCGCGATGCCGCCGAGGTCCAGCAGCTTGCCGAGCCAGTCGCGGACCCGCCAGAGGACGCGGGTGGGGAGGGAGCTCGAGCCGCCCGGGTTGGATGCGGCCATCAGCTTCAGCAGCGCCGGGAAGTCCTCGGCGCCGCCCGGCGTGGGCAGCGCCCAGACGTCCTCGACGACGAAGTCCGGCGCGATTTCGCGGATCCGCCAGGGTCGGGATTCGTGTGCCGAGTTCGGGAGTCGCATGCCTATTCTGGTCCCAACGATGGCGCATGGACGCTAGCCAGGTCGCGCGACATGAGGTCGGCGCCAAGCCGGTGCTCGTTTACGACGGGGACTGCGGGTTCTGCACGACGTGCGTGCATCTGTTGGAACGGATCGGGCCGGATGCGGAGATCATCGCTTGGCAGCTCACCGATCTTGTTGTGCTGGGAATAACCGAGGAGCAGGCGGCCGACGCCGTGCAGCTGGTGGGGATCGACGGCGCGGTCCGCTCGGGGCACGAGGCGGTTGCCGCGGTGCTGGGCACGGCCGGGCGGATCTGGAGGATCGCCGGGCGCGCGCTTCTCCTGCCGGGAATCTCCTGGGTCGCGGCGCAGGCCTACCGGCTGATCGCGGACAACCGGTACCGGTTGCCGGGCGGCACGCCCGCCTGCTCGGTCAACGCCAAGGACTCCTCCTCCTAGGCCGGCTTCAAGCCCAGGCGGGCTTGCCGGCGGAGCGCCGGTGGGCGACGAGCGCGCTGGTCGCCAGCAGCACGACGGCGATCGAGAGCGGGAGCACCAGGCCGACTTCGACAGCGAAAACGGCGCCGAGCAGGGCGCCGGCGAACATCGCCGCCACCGAGATCAGGCGGCGGGCCGGGTGGCCGCCGGGGCCGCCGGCGAGCCGCGAGTCGGCGGCGACACCGGTAAGGGTCAGGGTCAAGACCGTGGTCGTCAGGTCGGGGACGGCGAGGCGCCGCGCCGTGGCATTCTGGATTCCCATCGCGATCCCCAGCGGCACGATCAGCGCGTAGCGGGCGCCACTGGAGACGGGTTGCCCGACGATCGCCGCGACGATCACGGCGAGCAGGGTGGGGAGCACCGCGATAGCCGTCGCCGTACGCAGCTGCCGACCGCGGTGGGTGCCGTAGCGGCTCGCGATCCGCCCACCGGCGATCGCGCCGAGCAGGAAGGCGCCCAGCGCGGCGATCGATGCGGGGACGGAAAGGCCCGGCGCGCCCGCCAGGGCGAAGCCGAGGAAGACGACGTTGCCGGTCATGTTGGCGACGAACACGTGGCCGAGGGCGATGTAGCTGACCGCGTCGACGACGCCGGTGACCATCGTCAGCAGAATCAGGAGCACCGGCAGAGGGCCGTGTTCGCTGGCGTCCCACGGCCAGCGCAACCGCTTCGGGTTACTCGCGGGGGCCGTGCTCCTGCTCATCGACCGTGAGCTCGGCAGTGGGGACGGCCTCGAGGCGCGCGTCGGGAATCGGGTCTCCACTGCGGACCGAGAGCCCGTAGGTGCCGGCGGCGACGCGGGCCTCGGCCCGCTCGACCGCGGCGAGTCGCTCTTTCAGGTCCTGGGAGCGGCCGGCGTCGAGCTCGTCCTGGTAGAGGCTCTCCGAGTTGAGGTCGCCGGGCTCGACTCGTTCGTCCCCCTCTTCCGGGCCTTCCGCCTCGATTTTGGCGAGCTCCCGCTCGACCTCCGCCCGCTCGGCGGCGAGAAGCTCTTTGGCGCGTGCGGGGTCCACCGCGCACACCGTACAGCCCCCGTCCCCCGGTGCGGCTGGACCCGGCCGGGGCAGGGCGCTATCCTGTTCTAAGACTAACTACAGAAATTGGACTTAGACATGGCCTATCTGCTCGTTCCGCTCGATGAAACGATCGTCTTCCCGACTGTCTCCGCCACGCTGCCGATCGACGTCGGCGAGGAGGAGCGGGTCTTCCTGCTGCCCCGTTCCGACGGCGAGTTCGGCCGCGTCGGCGTCGTCGCCGAGGTGATCGAGCG
>DAIRWC010000117.1:0-5620 GCA_036802505.1 Solirubrobacterales bacterium | reverse complement strand
GGTGCGCCCGAAGGCGAATTCAGCGCTGTCGCCGCCGGTGGCGCGCACAGCTGCGGGGTCGGCGTCGACGGGCAGGCGCCCTGCTGGGGCAGCAACGAAGACGGCCAGGCCGAGCCCGTGACGATCGGAGCGCCACCGCCCTCCGGCGTCACCGGAACCCCCTACCTGCACCAGTTCGCGACCACGCCACAGGCACCCGATCCGATCTTCTCCTTCACCGGCGGGAACCTTCCCGAAGGCCTTGCACTGAGCGACAGCGGGAAACTCAGCGGCACCCCGACGCAAGCGGGGACCTTCACCTTCACCGCGCTCGCCGCCAACGGGGTCACCCCCGACGCGGAACTGAAAGTGACGCTGAAAATCGCCGCGGCGCCGCAACCCTCCGCGCCGCCGATCGCCGCGTCGATCCCCGCCGATCCCGGACTGCCCCCGCCGATCGCCGGAGTCAACGTGAACATCGCCCCGGTCGAAGGCACGGTCGCGATCAGGTGCCCGTCCGACGCGGGCTTCGTCAGGCTCCCCTCACCGGCGCAGATTCCCCTCACCTGCCAGGTCGACGCCAATCGTGGGACCGCGGAGATCACGGCCGCGAAAGGGAACGAAGAAGGCACCCAGTCGGCGCGTTTCTGGGGCGGTACCTTCGGGCTCGGCCAGAAAGCGGCCAATAACTGGGTCACCGAACTGCAGCTCGCGGGCCGGCTCAAATGCGAGAAGAACAAAGGGGCGAGCAAGAGCGGACGTGCCTCCAAGAGCAGGCGTAACTTCAAGCGCGGCAAGGGCGGCGGGCGCAAGCTCTGGGGCAGCGGCAAGGGGAACTACACGACGTCGGGCAGCTACGGCTCGGCGACCGTGCGCGGGACGACCTGGCTGGTCCAAGATCGCTGCGACAGCTCGACCTTCTTCGCCGTCCGCGAAGGCGTCGTCACGGTGCGCGACTTCGTCAAGGGCACGACGCTGTCCCTCTACCCCGGCGACACCTACCTCGCCAAAGCCGCGATCCCCCGCCTGCGGTGACGCTCGCTCGCTCGCTCCGACTCTGCCTGGCGGTGTGCGCGGCGCTCGCCGTATTCGCCGCGCCCGCCCGCTCGGCGGTCCGGCTGACCGTCCCCGAAGCCCAACGCAAGGCGGAAATCTTCGCCGAGCACACCTGCGCCAACGACAAGCACTGCATCCGCTCCGGGGTCTCGAACTGCCGCCGGCGGAGCCCCCACATCGTCCTCTGCCGGTTCTTCCTGAGGCGGAAGACGCCTGCCCAGGGCCACTACGAATGCTCTAGGTTGGCCAGGCTGGCGATCGACCCCAAGACCCACCGTGTGCCGGTAACCGGGCTCGGGCGCTGGCAGTGCTGAGATGACGACTGTCGCGCAACCGCGAAATTGAGCTGGGTAGACGTCTTCGCCGTGCTCGTGGTCTGCCACGCAGCGGGCGACTTCCTGCTGCAGACCGATTGGCAGGCGCGCAACAAGCACGGCGGGCTGGGTAGCGATCCGCTGCGCCGCCGCGCCCTCTTCACTCACATCGCGACCTACACGCTCGCCTTCGTCCCCGCCCTCGTCTGGATCGGCCTCGAATACGACGCCCTGCGCGCGATCGCGATCGGCCTCGTCATCGCGGTTCCCCACCTGATCCAGGACGACGGCCGGCTGCTCGACGCCTACATGGCGAGGGTCAAGGGGCTCGCCCAGACCTCACCCGGCCTGCGGGTCGCCGTCGACCAGTCCTTCCACCTGCTCTTCCTCTTCGGCACCGCCCTGCTCGTCGTCGCCTGAGCCGGGCTCGGCGCCACCGCGGCCGAGGGTCCAGATGACGATCGCGTGGGTACGGCCGCGGACCTCGCGCTCGCCGACCAGCTCGAGCCCGCCGTCCGGCCCGCGCAGCGCCCGCCTGGTCGCGTCGGCGACGAAAAGCTGGTGCCCGGTGCCTTTGGTCATCGCCTCCAGGCGCGCCGCGGTGTTGGTCGTGTCGCCGATCGCCGTGTACTCGATCCGGCGCTCGGAGCCGACCTGCCCGGACATCACCGGCCCGCTGTTGATCCCGACCCCCATGTCGAAGGCCTCCCCCATCCCCTCCTCGGCCATCCAGCGGTTGAAGCTGGGCAGGCGCTCGCGCAACATCTCCGTGGCCGCCGCGAGGGCGCGATCGGCGTGGTCGTCCTGTTCGAGCGGCGCGCCGAAGACGGCCATGATCCCGTCGCCCATGTAGGCGACGAGGGTGCCGCCATGGTCCATGATCGCGTCGCTCATCTCCTCCAGGTAGCGGTTCAGCACCCTGATCACCCCATCTGGGTGCAGCGACTCGGCGAAGCTGGTGAAGCCGCGCAGGTCGCTGAAGAGGACGGTGCCCTCGCGCCTCACCCCGCCGAGGCGCAGGTCCCCGTCGGTGCGGGCGAGGACTTCGTCGACGACCGCCTCGGGGACGAAGCGGGCGAAGGTGTCGTGGACCCGCTGCCGTTCGAAGGCGTTGAGGACGTAGTTGACCGCGAGCGCGCCGAGCGCGGACAGTGCCAGGGCGAGCAGCGGGTAGACGACGGGCAGGACGGTGCCGGCGTCGAAGGCGAGCTGCACTGCGGCGGCGTAGAGCAGCCCGAGGACGAGCGCGGCGAGCAGGGCTAGAAGCGGCTTGAGCCGCAACGTCGCCGCGGCCGGAGCGAAGGCCAGCAGGAGGATCAGCAGCAGGTCGAGCGCCAGGCCCGAGGAGGAGAGGGGAAAGCCGTGTTCGGCGGTCCAGATCGCGCTCGCCTGCAGTTCGGGACCGGACATCAGCTCGTTGCTCGTGGTCGAGGTCGGGTGCACGTCCTGGAGCGAGGGCGCTGAGGCGCCGACGACGACGGTCTTGCCACGGAAGATCGAGGGCGGCACCCTGCCGCGGAGCACCTGGGAGTAGGAGACCTGCCGGAAGGTGCCAGGGGGGCCGCGGAAGTCGATCCAGGCCCTGCCGTCGCCTTCCAGCTCGCCCGGGCCGATCGGCTTGCCGGTCGCCGCTTCGGCGGTGGCGACGGCGAAGCTGACCATCCCGTCGACTTCGTAGCTCATTTTGCGCACCGTGCCGCCCGGTTCGGGTTCGACGATCGTGTCGGCGGCGCGGGCGCCGATTTCGTGCACGACCGCTTCGCCGCCGAAGATCCGGCTCTGCCCATGCGCGTCCACTTCGGTGGTCGAGAGCACCACGCCGCCCTTGCGCGCGATCGCTTCGATCAGCGCGTTGTCCTGCTTCGGCACGGTCGGCTCGGTGAACTGGATGTCGATGCCGACCGCCTTCGCCCCCGCTTCGCGCAGGCGGTCGATGACCTTGGCGTGCAGGGAGCGCGGGAAGGGCCACTGGACTCCCAGTTCGCTGAAGGTGCGGTCGTCGACCTGGACGACGACGATGTCGCTGGGCTGCCCCTGCGTGCCCCGCGCGGAGAAGCGCGCGTCGACGCTCTGCAGCTCGAGGGCCCGCAGCAGGTGGGTCCCGTAGGCGAGCGTCGCCAGCGCGACGGCGGCGAGGGCGACGGCGAGCAGGGCGAGCTGCCGGCGGCGGAGCAGCGAACGCGGCGCGCTCACGGCTTTGCCAGGTAACCGAGGCGTGCGCGGCGGAAAAAGATCGGGAACCTTAACCGTTCCTCGGCTCTACGCGCAAGGAGTCACTATCTTGCCCCGACGATGAGCAGAGCAGCACGAAAGCTGGGACTGAGCCTTCGTGCGTTGATGCTCGACTTCGGCAATCGCGACCTCGGGCTGCTCGGGGTCGCGAGGATCGGCACCTCCTTCGCCGGCTGGTGCTTCGCGATCGCCCTCGGCGTCTACGGGTTCGAGGTCCACGGCGCGGTCGGCGTCGGCCTCGTCGCCCTGATCCGCTTCGCCCCCGGCGCGGTCGCCTCGCCGTTCGCGGGGTTGCTGATCGACCGCTATCCGCGCCGCAACGTGCTGCTGCTCAGCAGCCTGGCGATGGGCCTCGTCCTGGCCGGGGCGGCCATCGCCGCCGCGCTCGACGCGCCATCGGGCGTCGTCTTCGTCTTCCCGGCCCTGTTCGCGGTCGCCGCCTGCGCCTACGGCCCGGCCGAGGCGGCGCTGATCCCCGGCCTGGCGCTGACCCCGCAGGAGCTCTCGGCGAGCAACGTCACCCACAGCGCGATGGAGAACGCCGGCTTCGTGCTCGCCGCGGTCGTCACCGGCGTCCTGCTCGAGTCGACCTCGCCCGGCTTCGTCTTCGCAGTCGCGACCGCCGTCACCGCGATCACGACCGCCGTCGTGGCGACGGTGCGCCGCGACCGCCGACCGCACTACGAAGACGAGGACGACGTCACGGGAGTGCTGCGGGAAACGGCGCTCGGCCTGCGGGCGCTTGTCTGGCACCCGGTGCTGCGCCTCTCCTCGCTGACCCTGGTCGCGCTGCTGCTCTTCGAGGGCTTCGCCGACGTGCTGGTGATCGTGATGGCCCTGGAGCTGCTGCACCTCGCCGAGGGCAGCGTCGGCTTCCTCAACGCAAGCTGGGGCATCGGCGCGCTGGCCGGCGGCGCCTGCCTGGCGCTGCTGCTCGACCGCGGCAGGCTGGTCGTCGCGATCGCCGGCGGCAGCCTCGTGCTCGGCGCGGCGACGATGCTGCCTGGCCTCTGGCCGGAGCGGCCCGCGGCCTATATCGGCTGGTTCGGAATCGGACTCGGCTTCACCTTCGTCGAGGTCGCGGCGAAGACGCTGATGCAGCGGCTCGGCTCCGACGAGACGCTCGGGCGCATCATCGGCTCGCTCGAATCGGCCCGCCTGGCGGCGATGGCGCTGGGCTCGATCGGCGCGATCCTGCTGGTCGAACTGGTCGGCGTCCGCGGCGCGCTGATCGTCCTCGGCGCGCTGATGCCGGTCTTCGTGCTCGTCTGCTGGACCCGCCTGCGCGCTTTCGAGGTGGGCGCCCCGGTGGCCGAGGACCACTACCGGCTGCTGCGCGAGAACTCGATCTTCGCGCCCTTGCCGATCGCCACGCTCGAGCGGATAGTCAACGACCTGGCCCCGCTCGAAGCCCCGGCCGGCCAGGACGTCATCGTCCAGGGCGAGCACGGCGACCGCTTCTTCCTGATCGAGCAGGGCGGGGTCGAGGTCTTCGAAAACGGCGAGTTCCGCCGCAACGAGGGCCCGGGGGAATCGTTCGGCGAGATCGCCCTCCTGCACGACGTGCCCCGCACGGCCACGGTTCGCACCACCGCTCCCACCCACCTGCTGGTGCTGGAGCGCGACCAGTTCCTGCTCGCGGTGACGGGCCACCGCCGCAGCCGCCAGCTCGCCCGCACGCAAGCCGACGACCGCTGGGCCAGCCAGGAACTGACCCTGCCGACGCCGGACTGAGCCCCCGACCCTGTGCTAGAAACCGTTGAGGCGCAGAGCGCAAGACCCGTCGCCTACCTGGGAGCTGCAAATGGACGCCGACGCAATCGAGATGGGACCGATCGACTACGTCATAGTCGAGTGGCCGGGGCGTCAACCGAATGGCGCAGCCGTCCCGCACCTGATCGACCTCGTCGATCGTGGCCTGATCCGGATCCTCGACCTCGCCTTCATCGCCAAGGACGAGACTGGCGCGGTGGCCGCCCTGGAGATATCGGAGCTCGGCGAGCAGGTCGAGGAGTTCGCGCAGTTCGCAGGCGCTTCTT
>DAIRWC010000116.1:3606-5623 GCA_036802505.1 Solirubrobacterales bacterium | reverse complement strand
GGGCTCGGGCTGCTCGTCGTCGATCACGACCGCCGTGCCCGGACAGGCATGGCGCAGGTAGCGCGCGTAGGCCTGGCGCGAACCGAGGTCGGGCTCGTAGATCCACGAGCCGGTGTTCCAGTAGCGGGCGCCCGAGTCACCGCTGGACTGGACGCAGGCGAGTGGCTGGTGGGTGTGGGCGAAGACGATCCTGTCGCTCTCCGCACTCCAGCCGAGGTTCTCGACCACCTGGGCGAACGCCTCCAGCGCGTGCTCCGAGGGGTCACTGGGCGAGACGACGCTGGCGGAGGGGTAGGCGGGCCGGGACCGCCGAGCGTCCTCGGGGGCAGGCTGCCGGCCTCGCAGGCGTTGCAGGCCGCGCCGCGGCAACCTCAGCGCATGCTCGAGGCGCCCCGCCCGCTCGGCGGCGCGAAAGACGTTCCGCTGGGCGTGGGTGCCATGCGGCATCTGGGCGGCGATGTAGAGCCACTCGGTGAGCAGCGTGATCACTGACTCGTAGTCCTCGACCGTCTTCGGCTGCTCCGGGCCGCCGGTGGCGATCCCCCACAGCGTCCGGGTCAGCAGGCGGTCGCCGCGCGAGCCAGCGAGGCGTGCATGGGGATCGAGGTAGTGGCCATGGGTGCAGAGCACGCCGGCGAAGCTGTAGGTCGGGTAGGCGATCTCGACCTCGACCCCCGGCAGGCGACGGGTGAGGAAGGAGCGGAAGAAGCCGGGCCCGGGTCGGGCCTCGTCGTCGGCGGAGAGACGATGGGCCTCGGCGAGATCGGGCGGCGAGAAGCCGGCGGCTAGCTGCGCCTCGAGCCGGTTCTCGGCGTCGCGATGGACGAGGTGATGGTCGTGGTTGCCGGCGAGGAAGACGAGTCGCTTGCCGGGCAGCTTCTCGGCGATCAGCCGCAGCAGCCCGTCGGCGGCGTCGACCGCCTCCCCGACCGAGCCGAAGAGGAAGTCGAAGAGGTCGCCGAGGAAGATCAGCTCGTCGATCCCGTCCAGCTGCGGCGCCAGCCTTTCGAGGAAGAACTCCTCGCGCAGCAGGTCGCGCCCCGTCCAGGCGCCGAAGTGGGTGTCGGAGATGACCAGAGCCGCGCTCAAGCGCGGGAGAGTACCCGCATCTCCAGGCCGCCCTTGGGCGAGAGGGTCGGCATCTGCCGCACGGTCATCGTGCGGCCCGGCAGGGCGTCGAGGCGCAGCCGCTGCAGCAGCATCGTCGCAACCAGCTTCACCTCGATCTGGCCGAAGCGTTTGCCGATGCAGATCCGCCGCCCGCCGCCGAAGGGAACGTAGGCACCGCGTGGCAGCGCCGCCTTGCGCTCACGTGTGAAGCGCTCGGGGATGAAGGCCTCCGGGTCCGGAAAGACCTCGGGAATGCGATGGCTGGCCCAGGAGCAGTAGTTGACGTAGGCGCCCCGCTTGACCTGGTGCCCACCGAACTCGAAGTCGCGAACGGCGCGCCGCGGCCCAATCCAGGCGGGCGGGTAGAGACGCAGCACCTCGTCAACGACCATGTCGAGATAGGGCATCTCGCGCTCGAGCCGGTCGATGTCGGGATCGTCGCCGCCAAGTACCCGGTCCTGCTCCTCGATCAGTCGCTCGACCACATCCGGGTGGCGCGCCAGCTCGTGCATCATGAAGGTCAGGGTCGAGGTCGAGGTGTCGTGGCCGGCGAACATCAGCGTCATCACCTGGTCGCGGACCTCCTTGTCGGAGAAGCCCTCCCCCGCCTCGTCCCGAACGCCGACCAGCAGGCTGAGGATGTCCATCCGCTCCGCTTTAGGCCGGGCGCGTCGGTGCGCGATCTCGCCGTAGACGATCTCGTCGAGGACCGCCCGCGAGGCGTTCATCTTCGACCAGGGCGAGCGGGGTCCGCGCAGCAGGCGCAGGTGGAAGTCGATCCCGTAGTAGCCAAGGGCGCGCTCGAAGTGGTCCGCGGCGGCGGCGCCCTTGCCGGCTTCGTCGGGATCGAGGCCGAGCAGCGCGCGCATCGCGATCCGCACCGCGAGGCCGCGCATCCACTCGTAGA
>DAIRWC010000116.1:0-3596 GCA_036802505.1 Solirubrobacterales bacterium | reverse complement strand
GGCGCCGTCTCACCGATCATCGCCGCCACCGACGCCGCCACCTGCTCGCGGTGGAAGGCGGGCATCATGATCGCCCGCGCCCGGTCGTGGTAGTCGTCGTCGATCGTCAGCAGGCCGTCGCCGAGCAGCGGGATCAGGTCGCCGAAGCTCGACTCGCGCCAGTGGAAGTTCTCCGGGTGGGCGACGGTGACGAAGTGGTTGGCCTCGGGCCCGAGCATGAAGATCACCGGGCTGTGCAGCAGGCGCACGCTGAAGATCGGCCCGTGCTCTTCGTAGAGGCCGAGCAGCAGCGGCAGCGGGTCGCGTGCCGCCTGCATGGTGCGCGCCATGCTGAGCTCCTGGGGGCCGGGCGGGTAGCTGCCCTGCCGGCGCACTCGCAGCTCGATGCGCGCGTCGTCGAGCATCCGCAGGACCGGGTTGGCGCTCAGTTGCTTGGGCGGCGGAACCCTGCGGGGCGGTGCGGCGGCGGAAGCCATCGCCTGGATAGTAATTGGCTGGCTGGCCAGTTCGGTGCCGGGGCGCCTTCCTGACGCTATGCGCAAGAAAGGCGCCCCGCGCCCCGGCTATGCGCGACCGGCGGCGAGCTGGCCGCAGGCCGCGTCGATGTCGCGGCCGCGGGTGAGCCGCACGGTGGCGCCGAGGCTGTGCTCGGCGAGGATCGCGCGAAAGGCCTCGATCCGCTCCGGCGAGGAGCCGTCGTAGGCGCCGGTCGGGTTGTAGGGGATCAGGTTGACCTTGTAGACACGCCGGTCGAGCAGGGCGGCGAGCTCGCGTGCGTGCTCGGGCAGATCGTTGACCCCGTTGAGCATCACGTACTCGACAAAGATCTTGTGACGGCGGCGGGCGCGGTAGCGCTCGCAGGCCGCCAGTACCTCGGCCAGCGGGTAGCGGTCGTTGACCGGCATCAGCTGCGAGCGCAACCCGTCGTTCGGCGCATGCAGCGAGAGGGCGAGGCTGACCGGCATCTCGCATTCGGCCAGGCGGTCGATCCCCGGCACCCAGCCGACGGTCGAGATCGCCGTGCGGCGATGGGTGACGCCGAGGTCGGGCAGCCGTTCGCAGGCGCCGAGCACGGCGTCGAGGTTCATCGTCGGCTCCCCCATCCCCATGAAGACGACGTGGTCGATCGCTTCGGTGCGGCGGAAGTGCAGCGCCTGGTCGAGGATCTCATCGGCGCTGAGGTTGCGGCCGAACTTCATCTGGCCGGTAGCGCAGAAGCTGCAGGTCAGCGGGCAGCCCGACTGCGAGGAGACGCAAACCGAGCGACGCCCGTCGCGGTAGCGCATCAGCACCGCCTCGATCGGGCGGCCGTCGGCGGTGTGGAAGAGCGCCTTGACGGTGCCGTCGTCGGACTTCGCCTCCGCCTGGAGATCGAGGGTCGAAACCGGCACCGCCACCTCCAACCGCGCCCGCAGGGCCGCGGGCAGGTTGGTCATCTCCGCGTAGGCCCCCGCCCCACGCGCCACCCACTCCCAGACCTGGGAGGCACGATAGGACGGCTCGCCGGCGGTGGCGAGGGTCTGGGTCAGCAGGGCGCGGTCCACGCCCCCGAGTCTAGGCCGTGGGAGGCGGCTGCTCCGGCGGAGGCGGCGTCGCCGGCGTCTGCTGCTCGGGCGGCAGCGGCGGCGGCATCTCCGACGTCGGGCTCGGTGGCGATTCCTGGCCCGGCAGCGCCTCGGCTTCCTGGCGCCACAGGTCGTTCAGCGAGACCTGGATGTAGGCCCAGAGCGCCGGCGCGATGAAGAGGTAGAGGACGAGCGCGATCCAGCCGTTGAGCGGCTCCTTGCCGCCCAGCTTCGAGGCACCCATGACGCGCTTGGTGCCGCGCCAGTAGGTGATCAGGGCCGGGACGATGATGATGCCGCCCGGAAAGAGCGCCAGCACCGAGTTGGTCGGGTTCTGGCCGAGGTCGTATCCCTTGGCCTTGCCGTAGTCGCGCAGCTCGCGGTTGATCTTGTACCACCAGACGAGGTGGTAGATGCCGAGGGTGATCAGCGGCAGCAGGGCGGCGGCCCACGGACTGCGGACCTTCACCTCGTCCTCGGTGCCGCGGATCTTCATCTCATAGGCCATGCAGGGAACTCCGTTCTGGTGGAGGAAGAGACAAGGGTCAGAGCGACCCTAACCCACGCTGCGGCCGCTTTCCACCGACTCAGCCGTGGACCTTCTCCCCCCGCTCGAGCATCTCGACGAACTTCCTCAGCCGCCGCTCGCGCGTCTCCGGCCTCTTCGCCTCGCCAAGCCGATAGACGATCGCGTAGCGGTTGGCGCTGTCCAGGGTCGCGAAGAACTCGCGCGCCGCAGGGCGGGCGTCGAGCTCCCGCTGCAGGTCGGCGGGGACCTCGGCTGTGCGCTGGCCCTCGTAGGCGTCCGCCCAGCGACCGTCGGCCTTTGCCGCCTCGACCTCGGCCAGCCCCGCGGCGCGCATCTGTCCGGACTCGATCAACCGTTCCGCCTTCTCGCGGTTGATTCGCGACCAGCGGCCGCGCGGGCGTCGCGGCGTGAAGCGCTGCAGGAAGCACTCTTTGTCGAAGCCGCGCTTCTGGCTGTCGATCCAGCCGAAGCAGAGCGCCACCTCGAGCGCCTCCGCGTAGTTGACGCTCTTCACGCCGGAGCCCTTTTTGGCGATCTTCAGCCAGACCCCACCTGAGCTCGCCCCCTCCCGCTCCAGCCAAGCCTCCAGCTCCGCGGGGGTCGCGAACAGCACGATCGGCAGCTCATCGGCCATGACATCGGATTGTCCCGTTTAGAGTGAGATAAGTGAGCGCCGCCGACGGCATCGACAACCTCACCGCGACGATCGGGCGCTACAACGACGCCTGGAACGGGCAGAACCTCGAGGCGATCGTCGCGATGCACGCGCCGGACATGGTGCGCGAGGGGCTGGTCGTGCAGGAGTGGACAGCGAGCGGAACCCATTCGAAGCCGATGCGACGGGGCGACCTCGAAGCCGCGCCGACCGGCCGCACGATCAGCTGGGACGGGATCGACTCGACCCCATTCGAGAACGGCCTGGTCAAGCGCAAGGACGTCTACTCGGACTCGGTCTCGATCCTGCGCCAGGTCGGCCTGCTGGACTGAGCTCCTCCGGCGTCGGCGATTAGAGGCCGGCGGCGTCGGCGAGCAGGTCGACCTGCTGGGGGTCGGCGGAGCTGGGACAGAAGATGAGCTCGTCGCAGCCCGCCTCCTCGTAGGCGTCCAGGTACTGCTTGACGATCCCGGCGTCCTTGGCGGCACTGGCGACGATCATGCCGGCGACGTCCTCGCCGAGCCAGGCGTAGTAGTGGGCCAAGTTATCGCGGGCGTCCTGCTCGGCCCGCTCGCCGAGCGAGAAGTAAGCGAGCGCCATCAGGTGCGGCTCTTCGCCGCGGCCGGCATCGCCCCAGGCGGCCTTCGCCTTTTCGATGCCGTCGCGAGCCTGGTCGGGCCCCGAGCCGGCGGCGATCCAACCGTCGGCGAAGCGGGCGGCGCGGGCGTAAGAGGCGTCGGCGTGGCCGCCGACGATCAGCTGTGGCGCGCCGAAGATCGACGGGCCGACATCGTCCCCGGCCCAGATTCCCTTGATCTCCTCGAGCATCGCATCGAGGCGCTTGCCC
>DAIRWC010000115.1:0-5624 GCA_036802505.1 Solirubrobacterales bacterium | reverse complement strand
CGACGCCCACGAGCGGATCTGGGACATGCTCGAAAACTACAAGGAGGTGGTCGACTCGCTTGCAGAGACCAACGAGTCGGTGATCTCGCACCGGGTAAACGACATCCTCCGCGTGCTCACCTCGATCAGCGTCATCGTCCTGCCGCTGACCCTGCTGGCCAGCATCTGGGGGATGAACTCGCGCGTGCCCGGCGAGCAGAGCATCACCGGGTTCTGGATCGTCGTCGGGGCCATGGTCGCGATCCTGGTCGGCATGGTCGCCTATTTCCGCAAGCGCGGCTGGCTCTGATCAAACGCCTCAATAGGATGGATCGCCCGTGGCAAATTTCCGCATCTGGGCGCCCTGGCGCCTCGCCTACGTGAAGGACGCGTCCAAGGACAACGAGGAGGAATGCATCTTCTGCGCCAAGCCGGCGGCGGATGACGATGCCGCGAGCCTGATCGTCCATCGCGGCCAGAGCTGCTTCGTGATCCTCAACCTCTTCCCCTACACCAACGGGCACCTGATGGTGGCGCCCTACGAGCACATCGGCCGCATTCAGGACCTGCCCGGCGAGACCGTCGCGGAGATGATGTCGCTGGCGCAGCGGGCGATGAGCCGGCTCGAGGACGTCTACGACCCGCACGGCTACAACGTCGGCTTCAACCAGGGCCGCGTCGCCGGCGCCGGGGTCGAGCACCACATCCACCTCCATGTCGTCCCCCGTTGGGGCGGAGATACGAATTTCATGCCGGTTATCGCCGACACCAAAGTGATGCCGCAGACGCTCGAGCAGAGCTTCGAGGCGCTGAAAGGAGCGTTCTGAGATGACCGAGGTCGCCCCGCTGGCGCCAAGCCAGATCTTCAAGGCCTACGACATACGCGGCCTCTACGGCGAGGAAATGGACGAGACGACCGCGCTTGCCGTCGGTCGCGCCTTCGCTCGCGTACTGGCGCGGCTGCGCGGCAAACAGCCGAGCGAACTTCGCGTGGGTCTTGGCCGCGATATGCGGCTGACCGCGCCCGCGATGGCCGCAGAGTTGCGCGACGGGTTGATCTTCGAGGGCGCAACGGTGCTCGACGCCGGCATGGTCGCCACCGAGATGCTCTACCACCTGGTCGGCTCGCACGAGCTCGACGGCGGCGCGATGGTGACCGCTTCCCACAACCCAAAGGCCTACACCGGCGTCAAGCTCGTCCGCGAGGGGGCGCTGGCGCTCTCCGGCGAAGCCGGCATCGGCGACGTCCAACGCGAGATCGAAGCCGGGCTCGGCTCCGCCCCGGGCGGCGGCTCCTTCGAGGAGGTCGACGTCTGGGACGAATACCGAAAGCACGCGCTCTCTTTCATCGATCCCGGCGCGATCAAGCCGATGAAGGTCGTCGTCGACGGCGGCAACGGCATGGCGGGGCCGATGGTCGGCCCCACCTTGCGCCGCCTCGGGCTGGATCTGGACGAGATGTACTTCGAGCCCGACGGGGAGTTCCCCGACCACGAGCCGAACCCGCTGCTGCCGGAGAACCGCAGGATGATCGAAGAGCGGGTGCGCTCCGCCGGCGCCGATCTCGGCATCGCCTGGGACGGCGACGCCGACCGCTGTTTCTTCATCGACGGCGAGGGCTCTTTCTGCGACGGCGACTTCATCTGCGCCCTGCTCGCCCGCGCCGCGCTGGCCAAGAATCCCGGCGCGACCATCCTCTACGACCCCCGCTCGAGCCGCGCGGTGCCGGATCTGGTCGCCGCCGACGGCGGCCGCTCCGATCTCTCCCGGGTCGGCCACGCCTTCTTCAAGATCCGCATGCGCGAGGAGGGCGCCGTCTTCGGGGGGGAGGTCTCCGGGCACTACTACTTCCGCGACTTCTGGTGCGCCGACTCGGGCACGATCCCGGCGCTGCTGGTGCTCGAGCTGCTCTCGCGCGACGGACGCTCGCTGGCCGAGCTGATGGCCGAGTTCCGCTCGCGCTACTTCATCTCCGGCGAGATCAACTCCGAGGTCGCCGACGGCGAGGCGAAGATGGCGGAGATGGCCGAGCGCTTCTCCGACGGCCGGATCACCACCCTCGATGGAGTCTCGATCGACTACCCCGACTGGCACTTCAACGTGCGTCCCTCGAACACCGAGCCGCTGCTCCGCCTCAACCTCGAGTCGCTCGTCTCGCGCGAGGACATGGAGGACAAACGGGATGAGCTGCTGGGGCTGATCCGGGCGTGACGCTGACGCCGGAGGAGGCGCTCGAGCAGGCCGCGCTGGCGGGCATCCACCGGCTTCGGATACCGACCCCCTTCGCGGTGGGACGGGTCAACTGCTACCTGCTCGAGGACGAGCCGCTGACCCTGATCGACACCGGCCCGAACTCGGGCAAGGCGCTCGACGAGCTGCAGGGCCAGCTGGCCGAGCGGGGCCACTCGATCGACGACCTGGAGCTGGTCATCCTCACCCACCAGCACATCGACCACCTCGGCCTGGTCGAGATCATCGTCGAGCACTCGGGGGCCGAGGTCGCCGCGCTCGGGCTCGCCGCCGAGCGCCTCGCGAACTTCGGCGAGGACGCGGAACGCGAGGACGAGTTCGCGGTCGAGCTGATGCTGCGCAATGGCATCCCACAGGAGGTCGCCTTCGCCCTGCAGAGCGTCTCGCGCAGCTTCCGCGGCTGGGGCGCGAAGGCAGAGGTGACGCGGCCGCTCGAGGACGGGCAGCAGGTGCGCTTCCGCGACCGGACCCTGCAGGCTCTGCACCGGCCCGGCCACAGCCCCTCCGACACGGTCTTCTGGGACGAGCAGCGCAAGATCCTGATCGCCGCCGACCACCTGATCGCCCGCATCTCCTCCAACCCGCTGATCAGCCGGCCGCTCGACGGCTCATCGCGGCGCACCCAGGCGCTCGTCACCTACGTCGAGTCGATGAAGAAGACGCGCGAGATGCCCGCCGAGATCGTCCTCTCGGGCCACGGCGAGCCGATCGTCGACCACGTGGCGCTGATCGACGACCGCCTCGCCAAACACGACCGGCGCAAGGAGAAGATCTACGGCCTGATCGCCGAGCGGCCCCGCACCGGCTACGAGATCGCCCAGGCGATCTGGGGCGACGTCGCCGTGACCCAGGCCTTCCTGACCCTCTCCGAGGTGATCGGGCATGCCGACCTGCTGCTCAACGAGGGCCGCGTCCGCGAAGCAATGGACGGAGAGGTCGTCCGCTACGAGGCAACTGCCTAGCGCTGAGGCCGTGGCAGCAGGGTCGCGGGCGAGCGGAAGCTGGGGCATTCGCTGGGGGCGTACGGTGCGGTCGGGACCTTTTCTTCGAAGACGACGTAGTAACGGCCCGTCGGAACAGGCTTGCGCTCGAACTTCCACGCCAGCGTGCCGTTCTCCGGCGCCGCCCCGGCGGCGATGTCAGGTGAGATCGCCCGATCGGGGCCGGGCAGGACGCGGTAGATCTTCAGCAGCCGCGGGCCGTCGGGGAAGTGGCGATTTCCGGCAAGACAGGCAAAGCCGCCGGAGCCGTCCGTCTTCGCGGGCATCTTGGCCGTCCCGTAGAAGAAACCATGCGTGCGGTTGTAGCCGAGCGTCGTGTATTCGGCTCGCGGGCCGCGCGACTCCGCCGCAGCGTTGGAGACAGGCCAGCAAACCGCGAGCGCGGAGAGCAGCGCCCCGACGGCAAGGACACGTGTCGCGGTGGCAGCGATGAGCGGCACGATACCCAGGCCGCATAGATTGCAGCGCTCGATGGTCAGACTCGGCTCCGGAAAGGCACGCAAGCCCGCCAAGAAGCGGATGCTGCTGATCGTCAACCCCTACGCGACGACTGTCTCCAACCGGCTCAAGAACCTGGTCGTCTACGCGCTGCAGGGCCGCTACGAGGTCGAGGTGGTCGCCACCGAGGCGCAGAACCACGCCACCGAGATCGGTCGCGAGGTGCGCGACCATGGCTACGACATCGTCGTCGCCTTTGGCGGCGACGGCACCCTGAACGAGATCGCCAACGGGCTCGCCGGCACCGACGTGCCGGTCTCGGTCCTGCCCGGCGGCTCGACCAACGTCGTTTGCCGCACGCTCGGCATCCCCAACGACGTAGTCGACGCGACCGAGCACCTGCTCGCCGCGGTCGACGAGTGGGCGCCGCGCAAGATCGATCTGGGCCGAGCAAATGACCGCTACTTCGTCTTCTCCTGCGGCGTCGGCATCGACGCCACCGTGGTCAAGCGCGTCGACGCCCACCCGCGCTTGAAGTCACGCGCCGGGCCCTACTACTACAGCTGGGCGGCGATCTCGGCCTTCTACCGCAGCTACATGGTCAAACCGGTTCGGCTGCGGGTCGAGATCGACGGCACGCAGACAAGCGAGGGGGTCACCGCCCTCGCCCAGAACTCCGACCCCTTCACCTATTTTGCGAGCCGGCCGATCCGCGTCTGCGAGGGGGTTGAGATCGACGACGGCACCCTCTCGCTGGGGGTGCTGAAGCGCGCCGCGCAGCGCGACATGCCGACGCTGATCCCACGCCTCTTCAGCGAGAAGCGGCCGGCCGCACGGCACCGCCAGATCGAGCACTTCGAAGACGTCACCACGGCCAGCGTGACCTCGATCTCCGAAACCAAGGACGGCATCGCCCGTCCCTTCCCGATTCAGGTCGACGGCGACTACATCGGCGAGAAGACGCACCTGGAGTTGAGCGTCGCCCCGGGCGCGCTCACGGTCGTTGCTTGATCAGCTCGTCGGCGTAATGCGGTACGCGTCGAAGACCGACTCGACGTTGCGCAGGCGGGAGATGCACTGCTTGATCTGCTCGGTGTCGCCGACCTCGACTACGAAGCGGTTTTTCACCATCGGGTGCTTGGTCATGCAGCTGGCGCCGAGGATGTTGATCCCCGCCTCGGAGAAGGTCCGCGAGAGGTCCTCCAACAGGCGAGTGCGATCGTAGGCGTCGATCTGCAGTTCGACCCGGTAGGAGGACTCGTTGTCCCCCTCCCAGGCGACCTCGACGAAGCGTTCCGGCGACTTCATCAGCGCCTTGACGTTCTTGCAGTCGGCGCGGTGGATCGTGATGCCGCGGCCGAGCGAGACGTAGCCCGCGATCGTGTCCCCCGGAACCGGGCGGCAGCACTTGGCGAGGCGCACCGCGACGTTGTCGGCGCCCTTGACTCGGATCCCGTAGTTGGAGGCGTCCTTGGTCCGCCGCGCCTTGTCCTCGCGGGCGCCCTCGAAGCCGATCGGCTGCTCGTCCTCGACCGCCTCGCCCTCTTTCAGCCGCTGCATCAGCTTGTTGGCGACCGCCTTGGTCGAGATCTTGCCCTGGCCGAGCGCGATGTAGAACTCGGTCGCCTTGTGGAAGCCCATCTCGCGGATCACCTGGGCGAGCAGCGGCGACATCACCAGCTTCTGCATTGGCAGGCCGCGCTTGCGCAGCGACTCCTCGAGTGCCTCGCGACCCTTCTTCTCAGAATCCTCGCGCCGTTCCTCCCGGAAGAAGGCGCGGATCTTGTTGCGGGCGCGGCTGGTCCGCACCAGCTTCAGCCAGTCGCGCGAGGGTCCGCGGTTCTGTTTCGCGGTCAGCACCTCGACGATGTCGCCCGAGCGCAGCTGGTAGTGCAGCGGCACGATCGAGCCGTTGACCTTGGCGCCGACGCAGCGGTGCCCGACGTCGGTGTGGAC
>DAIRWC010000114.1:0-5650 GCA_036802505.1 Solirubrobacterales bacterium | reverse complement strand
CCGCGTAGTTGGGGTGGTCGTACATGATCGGGATCGCGTCGGCGGGGGTGTTGGCGCGGTCGACGCTGAGCGCGACGCCGAGCCGGCGGTCTTTGAGAAGGGTCTTGGGGGCTCCCTGGAATTCCATCGTCAAGCGGATCTTGGCCCAGGAGTTTCGCGGCCAGTAGCCATTTCCCTCCGGTTCGTAGGTCCAGTAGGGGTTGCCGGTCTGCGCGTTGGCCAGCATCGTGTCTTTGGCCACCGGCAGGCCTTCGGGCCCGTTTTCTTCTTCGCGTTCGAACAGGTAGACGCATACCGTGCCCGTGTAGAGGGCGTCGTTGAGGGTGCGGGTGTAGAACTCGAGCGTCACCTTGCCGCCCATTTCGAATTCCTTCGGCATCGGGTCGGTGACCCAGCGGTGCACCTGGGACTCGGGGTTGGTCACGCCGGTCGGGTCGTAGTGGCAGCCGCTGGTGTCGTCGCGGCGGATCTGCACGCCCTTGTCGGTATCGGGCGTCGGCTCGAGGTAGAAGTCGTCGGAGTAGTCGTAGAGCGCCGGCAGAGCTTCGTCTTCGGGGAAGGGGTCGGGCGGGCCGGTGAGCATCAGCGCATCGGGAGCGCCCGGCTCCGCGGAGCCGGTGCGTAGGCCGCTGGCGCAGGTGCCGAGCGTGTTGTGGAGCAGGTGGTCGCCGGCGATTTCCTGCCTTTCCGTTACGCCGCTCGCCGCGCAGGGGGTGTCGGCGAGGAAGAACTGCTGGGCGGTCACGTCGCCTTCGCCGTTGGCCACTTTTTCTTCCTGTTCTTTTTCTTCCTGTTCTTCCTGTTCTTTTTCTTTTTCTTCTTTTTCTTTGTGGGTCCCCTCGGTTTCTTCCGGCGGCGCGGTCACCGCCGACTGGACTTCGACGTAGCCGGCCTCGCCGCCCTGGCTGACCGTGCGGGTCGGTTTCACCGCGACGACGAGCTGCTTATAGTCTTCTTCGCCTTCGCATTCGGTCGGCGGGCAGCTCGGGTCGTTGCGCCAGACCACGTAGCGGTAGATCGTGCCCTGGATGCCGCCTTCGTCGCTTTTGCCGGTCTGGAATTCGGACTCGGGGCTGAAGCCTTTTTCGGCATCGACGTCGATCTGCATGTAGGCGCCTTTAGGGCTGCGGTGCAGCGCGAAGGTGCTACCGCTGACCCGCGAGTTCGGGTTCTTTTCGTCGCTCGAGGCGACCGGCATCGTGTTCACGGCAAGTTCGTCGTAGGGGATGCTGTGCAGCCGCTCCATCTCTTCCTGGGCGAGGTCGAGAGCGACCTGCGTCGCCTTCGCCCGCTGCGCGTTCTTGGTCGCGGCGCCGAGCACGCCGAAGGTCGCCGCGGCTCCCATCACGAGCACCACCGCCGCGACCAGGACCTCGATCATCGAAAGGCCGGCCTCGCCGCCCCCCAACCGCCTGTCGAGCCAGTTGCGCACCTCAGTTCACCGCGCTGAGGTAGCTCTGGATGCGCAGGCCGGCGCCGTCGGTGACGGTCAGCTCGCCTTCGCCTTCGGGGTTTTCGATGTGCAGCGTGATCCCGACGTAGGTCGGCGTCGAGGGGGGGCTCGGTTCGTAGTTGAAGACTTTTTCGCTGTCGAGGTTGCTCACGAAGGTCACCGGCGTGCCGCTGCTGCCGGGGACTTCCGGCGCGGTCTCGGTACGGGTGCAGGCCGTCGTCGTGCAGGCGTAGGTGACGCGGCATTCGATCGCCGGGGTGCTGGGGTTTTCCTGCACGCTGCCGCCGCAGGTGCTGTGCCGGACCCGGGTCTTGAATTCGACCCTCGAGCCGGTCGCGCTGTAGACGACGATGCCGTTGCGGATTTCGCGCGTCATCCGCTCCAGCACGTAGCGCGCCGTCGTGATTTCCTGCGACTTCTTGCTCAGCTTCGGCTGCTGTTGCACTGCGCTGATCAGCATCGTGCAGGCGGCGCCGACGAGGATCACGCTCATCGCCGAGGCGACCAGCAGCTCGACCAAGGTCAGGCCTGCCTCGCGGTCGCGGCCGGCGAGGCGGCGGCGGCGCAGGCGGTTCACCTGCCCACCCGCTTGAAGGCGCGCTTGGTCGGCTTCGCCTCCCAGACGCCGAGGGCGTTGACGCCCTTGACCCGGAAGACGTGCTTGCCACGGCTGACCTTGCGCAGCTTCAGTGGCGAGCTGCACGACTTCCAGGCGCGCCGGTCGAGCTTGCAGATGAACTTCGTGTCCAGCTGGCCGGTCGCGTCGGTGAAGCGGAAGACCGGCCGGCGGATGCGGGTCTTGAAGGCGGGCCCGAAGGTGATCCGCGTCTGGGGAACCTCGTGCGGAATCGGGACCAGGGGTCCGGGTCCTGGCGGCACTTTCGCGATCGGCCCGAGGAGCGAGCCGCCCCCGCCGCCTCCTCCGCCTTCTTCTTCGGCCGGCCCTTCGGCTCGCTGCCGGTAAAAGACTTCTCCCGAGCATGGCGAGACGAACCCTTCGGATTCGGCGATGGCGCGGAACGTCGTCGCCGATTCAAGCCCGACCTTGACCGCGATGCCAGGTTCGTTGAGCTGCGCCGCGGTGCCCGTGGCAACCGGTTCGCCGGTGCAGCCGGAGGACGCATAGAGCTTGATCGTCGCTTCGACCGGCTCGGTCCCGAGCACCCGGATCGAGGTCGCCGCGGCCGGCGATTCGGGATTGGTGCGCTGCAGGACCGGTTCGGGCGGGGCGAGTTCGGCTTCCAACTGGGCGTCGTTGCTGCGCGAGACCAGCAGCGTGCCGCCGGCGGAGCGCATGTAGACGTCTTTGGCGACGTCGGAGTCTTCGGCGGTGAGCTGCTCTTCGGTGACGATGAACGCACGCGAGCCATCGGCGGAGGCTCCCTGGAGCTGGGCGTCGAACGCGCCGTTGCCGGTGTAGGGCCCGGAGCCGGTCAGCTGGCCGGCGGAGACCAGAGAGGTCACGCCGCCGCTGCGGTCGTAGGCGTCGGTCTGTTCGTCGCGGTCGCCGGGGCCGGTCGAATCGCCCGAGGCCGGCGGGGCCAGCGCTTCCGCGGTGACGAAGAAGATGTGGGATCCGTCCGCGGAGGCGCCGGAGAAGCTCGCGTCGTGGTTGCCGTCGCCGCATTCGGGGTCGGTGCAGGTCGGACCGGGACGGGAGACGAGCGAGGTCGGCCCGCCCGGCAGGTGGCGCGAGTAGACGTCGGCCCTCGCGTCGCCGTCTTCGGCGCTCAGCGGTTCGGCCGTGCCGAGCACGGCAACGGAGCCGTCGGCCGAGACCCACTGGAGCACCGCCGGGCTCGGCCCGTTGCCGCAGTTCGACCCCGCGCATGAGGGATCGCCTTCGGAGACCAGTTCGGTGCTGGAGCCGTCGCGGCGGACGTAGATGTCCTGGACGGCATCTGTGTCACCGGCGACGAGCTGTTCGCCGCTGGCGAAGAACACGTCGGCGCCGTCCGCCGAGCTGCCCTCGAAGAGCGCGTTCGCCGTCCCGTTCCCCCCGGCCGGGCCGGTCGAGACCAGGCTCGCGGTGCCGGCGGACCAGTCGTAGACGTCCTGGGCACTGTCGGTGTCTCCTGCTGAGATCCGTTCGTTGGTCTCGAAGAAGACGTGCGAGCCGTCGGCCGAGATGCCGCTGTTGGCCGGTTCGCAGTTGTGTTCGGCCGGGCATGCTTCCGGGCCCGGCCCGGGGGTCGAGACGAGCTTCGTTTCGCCGCTCGCGAGGTCGCGCTCGTAGAGGTCGGCTTCGCTGTCCGTATCGGCGCTCGCCAGCGACTCCGCCGTCGTGAAGATCGCCTTCGAGCCGTCCGCGGACGCCCCCTGGAAGAAAGCCGCTTTGGCGCCCGCGCCGCAGCTCCCCGAGCACGGCGAGCCGCCGGCGGAGACCAGCGTGGTCGTGCCGGCTTCCAGGTCGCGAACGTAGACGTCGGGGCTTTCGTCGCCGTCCTGCGCCGCCAGCTTCTCGCTGCTGATGAAGAAGACCTTGTTGCCGCCGCCGACGATTCCGCCGGAGACCGCGCCGGCGTCGACGTCGCCGTTGCCGCAACCCGAGGCGGCGCACGAGGCCGAGCCGGCGGAGACCAGCGTCGTTTTGTTCAGCGCCAAGTCGCGGACGTAGATGTCGGTGGCGGTGTCTTTGTCGGCCGCGGTGAGTCGCTCGCGGGTCGAGAAGAAGACCTTGTCGCCGGCCGGGTCGACGGCGAGGAACTGGGCCGGGTAGGCGTCGTTGCCGCCGGTCGGCCCGAGCGAGGCCTCGCGGGTGACGTAGCCGAGCCCTTCCTCGAAGTCGCGCACGTAGATGTCGCGCTGCGTGTCGGTGTCGCCGGCGATGAGCTTGTCGGTGGTGCTGAAGACGGCGACGTTGCCGTCCGCGGAGATGCCCTCGTAGTGGGCATCGGTGCCGAGGGCCGGCGGGGCGGCGATCGCCATCGCGACGATGACCGCGAGGCCCGGCAGGATGGCGCGAAGTTTCCGCTGTGACGGCATCTCTGCTCTATCGGCTCGAATAGGTCATTCGCTTAGCAATGCCTGGACGCCTGGCCGAACGCGCGAAGGGCGGGCGCAGAGGCCCGCCCTTCGGCAATTCGGTTCACGCTTGGCTAGGCCAAGGTGAGGCGGTTAGATCAACCGCCCCAGTCGCCGACGCCTTCGCCAATGTCCGGACAACCGCCCACACCTGCTTCATCACAGGGGAAGGACAGCGTTCCGTTTTCGTTGACGATCTTGAATATCTGCGTGGCTTTGCTTCCTTCGACTTCAATTTCGTAGCCGGAGCCTTCTTCGATCGGCGTGACTTCGAGACCCGGAGCGCTGCTCAGGGTCGGCTCGATTTCGATGAGTTTAGAAACTTCGACACCAGTGTACGAACCACCGTGGTCGGTGTTGAAGGTCTCGGTGGCGACCTGGGCCGAGTGCGCGTACTCCTTGGCCTTGGCGTCGCCGGCCTTTTCCTTCTGGTTGAAGAACGCCGGCAGCGCGATCGCGGCCAGGATTCCGAGGATGAGCATGACGACGAGAAGCTCGATCAGCGTGAAGCCGCCCTCGCTGTCGCCGTTGAGCCGGGCGCCTACTTTGGCCCGGAGATTCTGGAGAAACATTAGTGACCTCCTATGGTCCTAATCGTTTGCGCCAGAGCCCCGTCGCTTGAAGCCACGTGGTGTCTGTCGACCCCGGTGGTAGCCCGGCCGGCTCCCGGATGGGAGCCCCGCAAGCTTTGCGCCCCCGCCTCACAGCGAGTTTGCCTTTTGCACCGAAGCACTGGCAGATTCATCACACCCCCCTCTTCGACAACAACCCGAATCCCTTAATCCCCGAAATTTGGGCTTCATCCGCCAAAAACTCAGCCCAGCGGCAATACGCGGACCGACGACCTACCGGATAACCCGTAAACGGCTACAGAGCGGAGAACCTGCGGCGGATGTAGTCGGCGCAGAGCGGCATGCTGAAGTCGGCGCTGGTCGCCGGCTGCGAAGTTGTAGATTCAGTGTTGAGAATCTGTAATCTATAGACATGAGAATCGGTAATTTTAGATGCAGCCCGAATCGATAGCGAGATGGCTTACACCCCACGCCTCATAGAGAACGAGCTCGACGAGCTTTGCGGCTCGCTCGCGGCAATCGCGATCGAGGGAGCGAAGGGCGTCGACAAGACCGCGACGGCGTCGCGCCGCGCCCTCACCATCCACAGGCTGGACGAGCC
>DAIRWC010000113.1:1560-5749 GCA_036802505.1 Solirubrobacterales bacterium | reverse complement strand
GGGTTCCACGCGGTCTGCGCGTCCGCGGCGGCGCCCGAGGCCAGCAGCGGCTTGCTCGAAGCGCTCGAGTTCGAGCCGGTCGAGGGAGGGTGGGAGGCGCGCGGCGAGAAGCGCGGCGGCTTCCATATCTACGACGAGCCACCGGCGCAGCTCTCCCGGCAGGGCGCCGGCAGCGTCCACCACGTCGCTTGGGCCTCGACCATGAGCGACCACGAGGCCTGGCGCGAGCGGGCGATCTCGGCCGGGGCGCAGCCGACCCCGGTGATCGACCGCTTCTATTTCCGCTCGATCTACTTCCGCGAGCCCAGCGGCATCCTCTTCGAGATTGCGACTCTGGGGCCGGGCTTCACGGTCGACGAGCCGCTCGAGCACCTCGGCGAGAAGCTCTCGCTGCCGCCCGACTACGAGCACCTGCGCGCCGAGGTCGAACCGAACCTGCGCCCGGTCGTCAACCCACGCGTCGCTCGGGCTGAGTGAACGGAAACTTCGTCTGGAGGGACGCCGGCCGCGTCGTCCTCTTCCACCACGACGGGATCGGCCAGGCCGCGCAGCTCCTCCACGAGCACGGTTTCGCCGACTTCGAGCTATTGACTACGCCGCGTGCCCTGCCCGGCGCGCCCGAGCTGGAGGCCGCCGCGAAAGCCGTCCACGCGATCCCCGCCGGACAGGTGCCCGAGGCGGCCGCGGCGCTGCTCGACCGGGTGGGGGCCTCGCAGTTGGTGGCCCTCGGCGGCGGCCGTACGATCGACACGGCAAAGGCCGTCGCCGCGGTGACGGGCGCCCGCGTCGCCGCCGTGCCGACGACGCTGTCCGGCGCCGAGATCACCGGGATTCACCGCCTGCCTAGCGGGGCCGAGTCGCGGGTACAGACGATGGTGCGACCCGAGCTGGCGATCGCCGATCCGCAGGCGATGACGAGCCAGCCCGAGGGGGCGCTCCGAGCCAGCGCGATGAACGCACTCGCCCACGGCGCCGACTCCCTCTATACGCCCTTTGCCAACCCCGTCTCGCAGATGACCGCCCTGCGCGGCGCCGAACTGATCGCCGGCTCGCTCGACGAAGCCCCGGCCGAGCGCAACCGTCCCGCTCTCGCCCAGGGCTCGCTGCTCTCCGCCTACGCGATCGACTCCGCGATGTTCGGCATGCACCACGTGATCTGCCAGACCCTCGTCCGCATCTGCGGCACCCCCCACGCCGAGACCAACGCCACGATCCTCCCCCGCGTAATGGCTTTCATGGCCCCCCGCGCCCCCGACGACCTCGTCCCTCTGGCGGAATCCCTCGGCACCGATCCCGACCAAATCGAACCCCGAATCCTCGAACTGGGCGGCAACCCGCCCGGCCTGGGCCAACTGGGAGCCGATCGCAGCAAGCTAGATCAAGCTCTCGATTCGATGCTCCTGCGCCCGGAGCTGGCTTTCACGCCTGAACCTCCGAGCCGGGACGATCTGAAGCAGCTCATCGAGCGGTCCTGGTAGCCGACAGGACCCGCGCTGGTAACCATGGTCCCTAGTCCGTGTAGCGCTGGGTAATGACCCCCGAGCGCCTTCAGCGCTACCACGACTACACCCGCGCGCACAGCGTCAACTGGCCCCTCTACCTGCTGGCAAGGGTCTTCATGACGCCCTTCTTCCTCGTCTACTTCCGCCTCGGCCGCACCGGCCGCGAGCATGGCCGGGTCAGCGGCGGGCTGATCGTCGCCGCCAACCACCGCAGCTTCCTCGACCCCTTCGCGATCGGCGCCGCGCTGCCCTGGCGGCGGCCGATGAACTACGTCGCCAAGATCGAGCTGTTCGAGCGCCGCTGGCAGGGCTGGCTGCTCTCGCGCCTCGGCGCCTTCCCGATTCGCCGGGGCGAATCCGACGAGATGTCGATGGAGACCGCGCGCCTCGCGGTCGAGCGCGGCGGCACCGTCTGCATCTTCCCCGAGGGGACGCGGATCCGGCGCGGCACCCTGGCGACGCCGAGGCGGGGGGTGGGCAGGCTGGCACTGCAGACCGGGGTCCCCGTTCTTCCGACCGCCGTATACGGCAGCGAGCACGTGCGCCGCACCTGGCGCATCCGCCCGCGCCAGGTTCGGGTGCGGCTGGGCAAGGCGATGACCTTCCCGCGAGTCGAGGAGCCCTCGCCGCCGCTGGCCGAATCGGTGACGGCGCGAATCTGGCCCAATGTCCTCCTCCAGTGGGAAGAGATGGGCGGCCTGCCGCCGATGCGCCGCGCCGCCGTGATCGGCGCCGGTAGCTGGGGCACCGCCGTCGCCGTGCTGCTCGCCCGCGGCGGGCTGGAGGTGCAGCTCGGCGCCCGCACCCCCGAACAGGCCGCGGAGATGATCGAGGCGGGGGAGAACCACCGCTACCTGGAGGGGGTAGAGCTGCCCGACTCGCTGATCGTCCGGCCCGCCTCTGAGATCGAGCTCGCCGGCCTCGACCTGGTTTGCATGGCGATTCCATCCGGCTCGCTGCCGCAGGCGGTCGGCGCGATCGCCGACCGGGTCAGCGACCGCTCCTCGGTGCTGCTGCTGACCAAGGGCCTGATCGCGCCGCTGGGCCAGCTGCCGGCCGAGTACGTCGGCGAACGGATTCGCGCCCGCGCGGTTGCCTGCCTCGGCGGGCCGGCCCATGCGGCCGAGGCCGTCTCGGGCTCGGCGGCGCTGGTGCTCGGTTCCGGCGACGCCGACCTGCGCGACCAGCTCGGCGAGGTCTTCGACCGGGCCGGCCTCGTCTGCGAGCGCTCCCGCGACGTGACCGGCGTCGAGATGGCCGGCGCCGCCAAGAACGCCGCTGCCCTCGCCGCCGCTGCCACCGAGCCCTTTGGCCTCAACGCCGCGGGCATCGCCGCCGCCTCGGTTTGGCGCGAGTGCATCGCCTACGCGATCTCGCGGGGCGCCGAGCTGGAGACCTTCTCGGGCCTGGCCGGGGTCGGCGACCTGACTGCGACCGTGCTGGCTCCCTCGGGCCGTAACCGCCGCGCCGGCGAGCTGCTCGGCAGGGGGACGCCGGCAGCCGAGATCCCCGCCCTGATTGGGCAGGCATCGGAGGGCCTCGACGCGGTGCCGCTGCTGGCGACGGCGATCGAGGGCTCGGGCAGCCCCGCCGAGGCGCTCGGCGGGCTCGCGGCGCTGATCCGCGGTGAGATCGACACCGAGGCCTGGGTCGACAGCCTGCGCCTTGTCGAGCGTTCGAGGAAGGAGGCCGCCTGACGTGTGTCGCGTTGGTGCCGCATACCGGAACAAAAGCGACACAGCCGGAACGAGGTGGCGGTTAGGCTTCGCCGGTGAGCGCCGCCAAGGAGAACGTCGAGCCGGCGAGCCTCGACCCGGCCGCCAAGGCCGATCTCGACCGTGCCTTCGAAGAGCTCTACCGCGATCACCTCAAAGACGTCTACTCCTACGCCTACTACCGGGTCGGCAACCAGCACGACGCCGAGGACCTGACCGAGCAGGCCTTCCTGCAGGCCTACCGTCACTTCGACCGGGCGCGGCGCGAGTCCGACGGGCGGCCACTGCGTCCCTGGCTGATCCGCATCGCCCACAACTTGGCGCTCAACTACTACCGCGACCGCTCGCGGCGGCCGCAGACGCCGCTCGACAGCGCCGACCCGATCCCGGCGCGGCACGGCACCGAGGCGATCGCCGAGGGCCGCGAGGAGCTGCGCCAGGTGATCGCGAAGCTCGACAACCTGCCCGACGATCGCCGCGACGCGCTGATCATGCGCTTCGCGCTCGGCATGGACAACCGCGAGATCGCCCGGGCGCTGGGGCGCAGCGACGGTGCCACCAAGGTCCTGATCCATCGCGCCATCAAGCAGCTGGAGGAGGAGATGAGCGATGAGTGAGGCAAGCGAGAAGCTGACCGGCAGCACCTGGGACGTCGAGCGATTGCTCGGCGACGCGCTGCGGCCGATCGAGCCACCCGAGCGCCTCTCCGGGCGCTTCGAGGACACGCTCGCCGCCGTCACCCAGGCCGCGGCGGAGGAGCTATCCGACTGGGCCGAGGAGCTCTCCGAGAGCGAGCTGCGGGCGCTGCGCGATCCGCGCAACTGGGTGCGGCCCGTGGTCGCCGTCGGCGCCGGCAGCCTTGCCACCGGGGCCCTCGTCCTGCTCGAGATGCGCCGCCGCGGCCGTCAGCAGACGAAGAGCGGCCTGCGCGACATCGCCGGCCGCATCCGTCTCTAGAGCAGGGAGCCGAAC
>DAIRWC010000113.1:0-1550 GCA_036802505.1 Solirubrobacterales bacterium | reverse complement strand
CCGGGCTCCAACGGCCTGCGCCTCGACCCGGAAGGCCGCCTGACCCTGTGCGAACACGGCGACCGCCGCGTAGACGGCGGTCAGCCAGAGTGCGTACCGGCGCGAGGCGAAGCCGGCCAGGAGCAGCCCGATGGCACCCGTGAGGACATGGAAGCTGTTCGCCCAGCCGTTGACCGAGAGCAGGCCTAGCGCATCGCGCAGATCGTCCGGGCGGGCAAACGAGGCGTCGAAGAAGAAGCCGACGATCCCGTAGATCACCAGGCCGGCGCCGAGAAGAGTCGCGAACAGCCGGGCAGGGCTCGGGGGCTCCATGAGCGGGCGATTGTAGGCTCCTCGTCCGCCATGGCGCAGACCTGTTACCGACATCCGAACCGCGAGACCGCGGTCTCCTGCTCCAACTGCGGCCGGCCGATCTGCCCCGATTGCATGACGCCCAGCCCGGTCGGCATGCGCTGTCCGGAGTGCTCGCGGCAACGCACGAAGGTGGTGCGCGGGGTGGCGGAGGGGTCGCTCGCCGGCACCGCCCCCGCGACCGTCGCGCTGATCGCCATCAACGTCGCTGTGTTCTTGGCGGAGATAGCCGGCGGTGGCGGTGGCCTGACGCCTCATGGCAGCTCGCTCGTGATCAACTTCGGGCTCTTCGGTCCGTCTGTGGCCGAAGGAGAGTGGTACCGCCTGCTGACCAGTGGATTTCTCCACGCCAGCCTCTTCCACATCGGCTTCAACATGTTCGCCCTCTACTTCCTCGGCCGTATCCTGGAGCCGGGAATCGGCACGCCTCGCTTCCTCGCGGTCTATTTCGTCTCGCTCTTCGCCGGGTCTCTGGGAGCGATCCTGCTCAGCCCGGACAACCTCACCATCGGGGCCTCTGGCGCCATCTTCGGAATCTTCGGTGCGACCTTCGTGATCGCTCGCCATCGTGGCATCGCCGGACTCGCTTCTTCGGTTGGCGTAATCCTCGTGCTCAACCTCGTCTTCACCCTCGGCAATCCCGAAATCAGCATCGGCGGCCACCTCGGCGGACTCGTCGGAGGAGTCCTCTGCGCCTTGTTCATCGTCGCCGGCGAGCGCGGCTATCTTGGCGAGCGGCACCTGCCGATGGAGCTGCTGGCGATGGCGGCAGTGGGCTTCTTCGCGATCGCCAGCGCGATCGCTATCGCCTAAAGCGGCGCGCGCACCTCGGCGAAGCCGATGTTCCCCGGCGGGTCGACCAGATCGGGGTGGAGGACGTGGCCGAGCAGCTCGACGCCGTCGACGAGGCGGGGTCCGGGCCGCGAGAATGTCGAGGCCGCGTCGACCGCGTAGACGCGGCTCGCGCCGAGCTTGGCGATCCAGTCCCAGTGCTCGATCGCCTGATCGTGGGATTCGCTGACGTACCAGCCGCACGGCATCGCGATCACGACGTCCGGGCCGAGCCCCGAGAGGGCTCCCCAGGCGACTTCGGGCGACTTCAGCCCGGGCGGGCCGGCGACGTCCTCGCCGCCGGCGATTGAGATCATCTCCGGGATCCAGTGCCCGCCGACGAACGGTGGGTCGAGTCCCGCGCTGCG
>DAIRWC010000112.1:0-5814 GCA_036802505.1 Solirubrobacterales bacterium | reverse complement strand
TCTCTGACGAGATCGACGCGCTCGAGGTGATGGGCGAGCCGCCGGTCACCTTCCTCGCCGCGACCCGCCTGCTCGCCGCCTGGATCGCCTTCCCGTTCATGTACCTGGTCGGGATCGGGATCATGTACCTGGCCAGCTACCTGGCCGTGGTCGAACAGATCGGCGACGTCTCCTCTGGCGGCTACCTGCTGATCTTCTGGATGTTCCAGAACCCGCCCGACCTGATCTTCAGTCTGATCAAGGGAATGTTCATGGCGACCGCGATCGTGATAGTCGGCTGCTACTACGGCTACACCGCTTCGGGCGGACCGGTCGGAGTCGGCACCGCGACCGCCAAGTCGATGGTCCTCAACATCGTTCTAGTTCACATCATCGGGATGCTCGGCACGCTGGTCTTCTGGGGTGCCAACCCGCGAGCGCCAATAGGAGGCTAAGTACCCTTATGTCCATGGATGAGCCGAGTCAGATTCGCAACGAAGAAGAGGGCCAGACGCTTGCCGAAGAGGCTGCGGCTGAACCGTCGAGCAGCGGTCCATACATCAGTGAGGACGGCGCGACGATGGGCCGCGACTTCGTCATCCCGGGCGTCGACCCGACCGAGGCCGACCCCTATCGCTTCCACACCGGGCGCAAGCGCGACCACGGCAGCACAGACGCGATCGAGATCATCAACCTGGTCAAGCAGTTCGGCCGGGCGCGGATCCTCAACGGGCTCAACCTCGGCCTGCCCGAAGACCAGGTCTCGATGGTGCTGGGCCCCTCGGGCACGGGCAAGAGCGTGCTGATCAAGCACATCGTCGGCCTGCTCTACCCGGACTCGGGCGACGTGCTCGTGCACGGCGAATCGATCCCGGCGATGACCGACGACGAACTCTTCGACGTGCGCAAAAAGTTCGGCCTGCTGTTCCAGGACGGGGCGCTCTTCGGCTCGATGAACATCTACGACAACACCGCCTTCCCGCTGCGGCAGCACACCGACAAAAGCGAGGAGGAGATCGGCGAGATCGTCAACCGGCGGCTCAAGGAGGTCGGACTGATCGAGGCGATCTACAAGATGCCGAACGAGCTCTCGGGCGGCATGCGCAAGCGCGCCGGCTTCGCTCGCGCATTGGTGCTCGAACCGGCGATCGTGATGTTCGACGAGCCCGATTCCGGCCTCGACCCGGTGCGTACGGCGCTGCTCTGCGAGTTGATCCGCGAGGTCCACGCCGAGAACGGCGGCTGCTACCTGGTGATCAGCCACGACCTCAACACGGCGCGCCGGATCTCCGACTTCATCGCCGTGCTGTGGAACGGCAAAATCGTCGAGTCGGGGCCCAAAGAGGAACTGTTCGACTCGGAAAACCAGTTTGTGCATCAGTTCCTCAACGCGGACGTGACCGGTCCGCTGTCGATGGATTGAGCCCTCAGCGGGCGGGTCCACGCCCGAGGGGCGCTTAGATGGCTCCTATAGCGGCATGGTCGGTTCGTCGGGCGAAGCCGATCCTTGCGGTCTGCTTGTTCCTCGCGATTGGAGCTGGCGTGGTCGCTACGCAGCTTCCTACCGACGCGGCCACGAACACGCTGGTCGATTCGGATACCGGCAGCTATCAGGCGACGCAGGAGGTCAAGCGGGACTTCGGTGAAGAACCCGTGGTCATCCTTGCTGAGGGGGATTTGCAGCGGCTTGTCCTGACTTCGAACTTGGGCCGGCTCCTGCGGCTCGAGGGCTGCCTCTCCGGCAAGGTGCCAAAAGGGGCAGAACCTATTCCGGGGCCCTGCACGGAACTGGCCGAACAGAATCCGGTGCGCTCGGTTGTCGGTCCCGCGACCTTCCTCAACGAGGCGGTGATCCAGATTCAGCGTCAGCTGAAGCGCCTCGTCGCCACCGTGCCACCCGCGCAGCTGCGCGAATTGCTGCTCGAAGTAGCGGCGAAGTACGGGATCACGAGCGCGCCGAGCCTCTCCAACCCAAACTTCTTGGCAGCGATCGTCTTCGATCTGCACAAGTCGCGGGGGACCCCGAAGGCCCGCCTCTCCTACCTCTTCCCGAACAAGCACTCGGCGCAGATCGTCTTGCGCCTACGGTCTGACCTGAGCGAAGCCGAGCGCCACCAGGCGATCGAAACGATCAAGGCCCTCGTCCACGACCCTGTCGCTCGCCCCGAGTGCAAGTTCAAGGGCAAGCCCGAGCGTTGCTACGAGCTGCACGGCGGCAAGTACGTCATCTCCGGCGTGCCCGTGGTCATTGACGGGGTAACCCGGGCACTGAAGGACGCACTGCTTGTCCTCCTCGGCGTGGCATTGGTCGTCATGGCCCTGACCCTGATGCTCGTCTTCCGCTCCCGGTGGCGCTTGCTGCCGCTCGGCATTGCGCTGGCCGCGGCAGCCCTCACCTTCGGCCTCTTCGGGCTCGTCGGCGGCTCGCTGACGATGGCCTCGATAGCTGTGCTGCCGATCCTGGTCGGGCTGGCGGTGGACTACGCTATTCAGCTTCAAGCCCGTTACGACGAGGCCATCGCGATTGGTGCAAGCCCGGGGACCGACGCCGCCCGCTTGGCTGCGTCCGGTGGCGGTCCGACCATTGCAATCGCCTGCCTGGCGACGGGCGCTGGCTTCCTCGCCCTTCAACTGTCCCCTACGCCGATGGTCCGCAGCTTCGGCCTGCTCCTCATCGTCGGCATCGCCATCGCTTTCGCGCTTGCCTTTGTCGCTGGCTTCGCAGCCCTCAGTCTGCGTAGGGAGGCGGGAGCGACGGGTCCCCCTCCGCGCGCTGGGTTTTTCGCCGGGCGGCTTGCCTCTCTCGCTGAGGGGGCGGGGCGAAAAACAGGACGCCGCGCGTCTCCGGGGGACCCGACACTCCCGCCTCTGTTGCGGAAGGTTCTTGCGGTTGCTCAGGCGCATCCGGCGAGGGTTCTCGGGGTCGGCCTAGCTCTTGCGCTGATTGGGTGGGGGGTAGGCACGCAGATCGAAACGCAGACGGATATCCGCGCCTTAGCACCGCAGAACGTCGAAGCCGTACGCGAACTGAATGAGCTGCAGGATGCGACGGGGGTTTCTGGGGAGCTGGACGTGAGTGTGAAGGCTCCCGATTTGACCGATCCGGCGACGATACAGTGGATGGCGGGCTTCAAGCGGCGAGTGCTGCGGGCCGGTGGTTTTTCTGGAGCTAATCCGAGTTGCCAGGAGGCTGAAGTCTGCCCGGGTCCGGCACTGTCCGATTTCGTGACGGGAGGTGGACTTACCGCGAGCACGGAGGGACCGCTGACCAGGCGCGGCATTCGCGCGGCGTTGGGCCAGATTCCTTCCTATGACCTCCGCCAGGTCGCGACCGTCGATCCGAAGACCGGGCTGCCCGCTGGGACCGCACTGCTGGGGTTCGGCATCCGGGCGCAGTCTCTGGACGACCAGCAGGCTTTGATCGACCGCATCCGTGGGGAGATCGGGACGCCTGGAGAGAAAGGTGGGCCGCCGGCTGGGGTGGAGGTTCAGCTTGCCGGGTTGCCGGTGATCGCTGCTTCTGCTGCCTCCGACCTGTCAAGCAGCCGTTACCTCTTGACGTTGGTCGGGCTGATCGCTGTGGCGTTGGTGCTGCTGCTCGTCTATCGCTCCCTTTCCCGTGCGCTGGTGCCGCTTGTGCCGGTCGTGATGGCGACGGGCTGGTCGGCGTTGGTGTTGTGGCTCACGCGTGTGCCGCTCAACCCGATGTCGGCTGCGCTCGGAGCTTTGACGATTGCGATCGCTACCGAGTTCAGCGTGATCCTCGCTGCTCGTTTTCGTCAGGAGCGACGGGCGGGCCGGGACCTTGGGGCGGCCCTGCGCCAGGCCTACACGCGCACGGGCGCGGCTGTGCTGGCTTCGGGGGTGACTGCTATTGCCGGCTTCGCCGTGCTGATCGCGAGCGATGTCGGGATGCTGCGCGAGTTCGGTTTCGTCACCGTGATCGACCTTGCCGTTGCGTTGCTGGGCGTGATCGTGGCGCTCCCGGCCACCCTCGTCTGGACCGAGCACTTGCCGCCGACGGGCCTAAAACGGGCCTATAAGGCGCGTTTTAGGCCCGTCGGCGGGGAGTTGGAGAGGTGAGGGACCGCTACTCGATCCTGGTCGGCGTCTTCTTCGCCGCGATCGTCGCGGTGGCGTTGATCCACGGGGTCCCCGGCGGCGGCGACACGCTCGGGCTCGACAAGCAGCCGGCCCGCTGGGCGCTGCCCGAGTTCGCCGTCCCGGCGGCCGCGGGCAAGCTCGAAGGCGACGCCAACATCGCCCAGGACGACTGTTCGGCGGGGGAGCTGCCCTGTCCCTCGGGCTCCCGCCGCTCCCCCGCCTGCCGGGTTCGCACGCCCGGTGCGATCCGCGTCTGCGATCTCTTCGGCCGGCCCTCGGTGATCTCTTTCTGGTTCAGCAAAGGGGGCGACGATTGCGTCGTCCAGCAGGACGTCGTCAGCCAGGTCTACGCGCGCTACCGTGGACGCGTGAACTTCCTCTCGCTGGACATTCGCGATGATCGCGAAACCGTCCGCGGGCTGATCCGCGGTCGCGGCTGGAAGATGCCGGTCGGCTACGACCGCGACGGCGCCGTCGGCGGCCTCTATCGCGTCGGCGGTTGCCCGACGTTTGCCTATGTCTATCCCGGCGGGACGCTGGAGAGCGCCAGCATCGGCAAGCTCGACGTGGGTGGGCTGAGCGATCGGATCGAGCGGCTGTTGAGCGCCAGCCGCACCGCGGAGGCGAGCTGAAGTGGGCCTTGGCGCCGCCGGCTCGGACCTGGGCAGGGAGCCCACGCCGACCTTTGGCTGGGTGGCTCCCCACCTGGCCGCCGAGTTCCCCGGGCTGGGGATTTCCTGGATCGAGTTGGAGGGTCGCCCCGGCCGCAGCCCGCGGCCGGTCGAGCACCGCCTCAGTGAGACCTCGGACCGCTTCTACGGCGCTCACGCGATCCACATGCGCGAACGGCCGATCCCCTGGGCCTACCGTGTCTTCTTCCGCCAGATCGGCCTCGACCCCGATCGCACCCGCACCCCGGTCGAGCAGCTCGCCCTCGATCGCCTCCAGGACGGCGGCTTCAAAACCCACGGCTTGCCGGCCGATGCGCTGACGATCGCCACGATCGAGACCGGGATCGCGCTGCGCGCCTTCGACGCCGAGCGGCTCGAAGGGGCGCTCTGCATCCGCGACTCGGCACCGGGGGAGTCGCTAGAGGGCCAGCCCGGAGAGCTTTCGCACGGGACCCTCGTGATCGCCGACGAGCGCGGTCCGGCGGGGCTGCTCTTCGGCGCCAGCCGTGAGGGCCGTGACGTCAGCCGCGCCACCAGTCGCATAGCGATCGCCGCCATCCAGGTCGACGGCGTCCCCCAGATAGCCGTCGACGAGGCGCTCTGGATGGTTGCGACAACGCTGCAAGCGGCGTAGGAAACGGCGCTTAACCGGAAGATTGCGATTGGATCGGTTGTGTGATCTACACTCGTTTTGGGCTATGCCGGATCTGCTCGACCGAGACAGACGCACCACGACGCTTCGCGCAGACGGCGACGAGCGGCTCGCCAGAGCTGAGCTGCGCCGGCAGATCGGCCGTCTCGAGGCTCAGCTCAGCTCGCTCTTCGCCGACGCCTTTCCTCGAGTCGAGGTCGATGCCGGCGTCGGCGCCCTCTCGAAGGAGCCGCGGGCCCTCGGTCTCGGCGACCTCGAGGAGATTCGCGACTCGCTCGCGACGCGGATCGGCGTCGCGCGGCGCCGGCTGCGGGATCGGGCCGAGCTCGAGACCCGCAACCGTGAGCTGCTGGAGCAGATGCTGAGCGCTCCGGCCGAGCACAAGTGGCTGCAGATCTCGCGCGCCGA
>DAIRWC010000111.1:0-6021 GCA_036802505.1 Solirubrobacterales bacterium | reverse complement strand
AGCCGCTCGGCATTCTCCTCGGCGGACCCGCCAGGGTCGAGTTCGACCAGGGCCAGCAGGCCGGCCTGCTGGGAGGTCGCGGCGACCACCCGCGCCGGCTTCTCCGACAGCTCGCAGGCGCGCTCGGCGGCCATGATCACATTCGAGGAGCTGGGCAGGACCAGCACCTCTTCGGCAGGCACCTCGTGGATCCCGGCCAACAGCTCGTAGGTCGAGGGATTGAGGGTCTCGCCACCCGGCACGACGTGCGCCCCCAGCTCGGCGAAAAGCCGCTCGAGGCCATCGCCGGCGGCTACCGCGAGCGCCCCCGTGCGACCGCCCCCAAGCCGGGCGCGGCGGGCGGCGATCTGCTCGCGCATATCGGCGACATCGAGATTGGTGACCTGCCCGGCGCCCTCGAACAGCGCGACGGCGACTTCGGGCTCGTCGGTGTGGACGTGGACCTTGAGCGTCGCCTCGTCGCCGACGACGAGCACCGAGTCGCCCAGTCCCTCCAGACGCGGCAGGAAGTCGCGCGCGGCTAGACCCACGCCGGAGACGATGAAGTTGGTGCAGTAGCGGTAGCGACTGTCCTCGTGGTGGGGGCGGCTGAGCGGCGGCGCGTCGTGGTGCGAGATCTGCGGCGCCTCGCCGCCGTCGCCACGCAGGCCGGCGACCACGCCGGCGAGGATCAGCACCAGGCCGTAGCCACCGGCGTCGACGACGCCCGATTCGCGCAGCACCTCCAACTGCTCCGGCGTTCGCTCGACCGCCCGCTGGCCGTCGGCGATCGCCTGCTCGAGAACCTCGGCGAGGACGGCGTCCTGCTGCTCGTCGCTGACGCCCTGGTCGAGGCGCTGCTTCTCCGCCTCGAGGTGGGCGAGCTGGCGGGCGATCGAGTGCGCCATCTCGCGGAAGACGGTGAGCATCGTGCCCTCGGCCGGGTCGCGGACCGAGGCGTAGGCGGCGTCGGCCGCGCTCGCGAAGGCAGATGCGACGAGCACCGGGTCGACCAGCTCGCCGGGCCGGCTGGCGAGCTCCTCGGCGGCACCGCGAACGATTTGACTGAGGATCACGCCCGAGTTGCCCCGCGCCCCCATCAACGCCGCGCGGGCCAGCGCCTGGACCAGCTCGGTGCGGCCGACCTCGTCGACCTCGAGCCCGTCGAGACGGTCCAGCTCCTCCATCACGGCGCGCATCGTCATCGCCATGTTGTCGCCGGTGTCGCCGTCGGCGACCGGGAACACGTTGAGGTCGTTGACCTCCTGGCGGCGCTCCTCCAGGTGGGCATAGGCGGACGTGACTACGCGCCGGAAGCGCGCGATCGAGGGATCGGGCATCGCTCGAAATCTAGCTGCCATCGCCGGATGCGCCGCGTCAAAGAGAGCGACCGACCGGGTTCGCTACGGTGCGACGCTCGATGAGACGCTTCGCAACCTGGACCACCGGGCACCGCAAGACCGTGATCCTCGGCTGGATCGCCGCACTGGTCGTAATCGGGTTTATCGCCGGCTCGGTCGGCTCGGCCTTCAGCGAAGAATTCAAGCTGCCCTCTTCGGACTCCCAGGAAGCCTTCGACCTGCTGGAACACAAATTCCCGCAGCAGTCCGGGGTCACCGCGGAAATCGTCTACAAGGCACCCGCCGGCGCCGCCTCGGCGGCAGTGAAGAAGAAGATGCAGGGCGTCTTCGCCGAAGCGGAAGAACTGCCCCACGTCAGCGAAGTCGCCAGCCCCTACGAGTCCGGCGGCGCCGCCGCAATCAGCAAGGACGGCGAAGTCGCTTACGCGACGGTCCAGTACGACACCACCACCAACAAGCTCGAAAAGAGCGACATCAAGAAGCTGGTCGCGATCGGCCGCGCGGCATCGAGCGATGGCCTGCAGGTAGAGGTTGGCGGAGCACCGGTCGAGGAAGTCCGCTCCGAAGAAGAAGGCGGCGGCGACTCCTTCGCAATCGGTCTGCTCGCCGCCGTCGTGATCCTGCTGCTGACCTTCGGCTCGGTGGTGGCGATGGGCCTGCCGCTGCTCACCGCCCTCTTCGCCCTCGGCGTCGGCCTCAGCCTGGTCACGCTCGGCACGCACGTCTTCGACACCGCCCAGTTCGCGCCACAGCTGGCGGCGATGATCGGGCTCGGGGTCGGCATCGACTACGCACTCTTCATCCTCACCCGCTTCCGCAACGGCCTCGACGAAGGACTGGAGCCCCGCGACGCCTCGATCGCGGCCGTCGACACCGCCGGCCGCGCGGTGCTCTTCGCCGGCGTCACCGTGATCATCTCGCTGATGGGGATGCTGCTGCTCGGCATCAGCTTCCTCTACGGGGTGGCGATGTCGGCTGCCCTGGCGGTGCTCTTCACGATGATCGCCGCCCTAACCCTGCTGCCGGCGCTATTGACGATCGCCGGCCGCCGCGTCGACCGGCTGCGCATCCCGGGGCTGGGGAAGCGCGAGCCCTCGACGGGCGAAGACACGCGCTGGTTTCGCTGGAGCCGTGAGATCCAGCGCCGGCCGGTGCTCTCGGCGCTGCTCTCCGGCGGGCTGCTGATCGCCCTCTGCATACCGACCCTCTCGCTACGGCTCGGCTCCAACGACGCCGGCACCGATCCCGCCGGCTCCTCGACGCGCGAAGCGTACGACCTGCTCGCCGAGGGCTTTGGCCCCGGCTTCAACGGGCCCTTCCAGATGGTCGCGGCGCTGCCGGGCAAGGGCGAAGACCAGGCACTCGTCACCCTGCGCAAGACGCTGAAGAGCGAAGAAGGGGTCGCGAAAGTCACCTCGATCACGCTCAACCCCGCCGAAAACACCGGCGTGTTCCAGCTCTACCCGACGACCTCGCCGCAGAGCGCCGACACGACCAAGCTGCTCGACCACATCCGCAACGACGTCCTGCCGCCGATTGAGCAGAAGACCGGGGCCCAGCTCCACGTCGGCGGCATCACGGCGATCTTCGAGGACTTCGGCGACGCGATCTCCGAAAAGCTGCCGCTCTTCATCGGTGTCGTCGTGCTGCTCTCGGCGCTGCTGCTGATGATCGTCTTCCGCTCCGTTCTGGTGCCGCTGAAGGCGATGGTCATGAATCTGCTCAGCATCGGCGCCGCCTTCGGCCTGATCGTCGCCGTCTTCCAGTGGGGCTGGGGCGCGAGCATCATCGGCGTCGACGGCACCGGCCCGATCATCTCCTTCTTCCCCGTCTTCCTCTTCGCGATCGTCTTCGGCCTCTCGATGGACTACGAGGTCTTCCTGATGTCGCGGATCCACGAGGAGTGGGAGCACACGCACGACGCGACCGCTTCCGTCACCCGCGGCCTCGCCCTGACCGGACGCGTGATCACGGCGGCGGCAGCGATCATGGTCACCGTCTTCGCCTCGTTCATGATCGGCGAAGACCGCATCATCAAACTCTTCGGCCTCGGCCTCGCGTCCGCAGTCTTCATCGACGCGGTAATCATCCGCTCGATCCTAGTGCCGGCCGTGATGCAGCTCTTCGGCAAGCGAGCCTGGTGGCTACCGGACTGGCTAGACCGGATCCTGCCCCGCCTCCACGTAGAGCCGGCGGAGGGCGATCCGGCGCCGACCGGAGAGCATCCGGTAGTCGAGAGTGCCTGAGGGCGAGGGGCGGCTATCCCCTCCTCGTGAATTTAGGTCGCACGCCCTGCGGGCTTAGCGACTGAGAAGGAGCGCGGCTACGCCGCGCGGATGGCAGATTGCATTTCGCCGCTTCGCGACATTCCCGATGAGGGGATAGCCGCCCCTCGTCATGCAACCAGCACCTCCAGCCCCCACTGCTTCCAGCGCCGATTCCGGGAGGAGCTTCCAGCTCTCGCCAGCCGAGCTTCCGTGGGGAGGCCGAGTACTAAGCCGCCTTGGTGACCTTGTTGGCCTTGAGGCAGCGGGTGCACACGTAGGTGCGCAGCTTGCGGCCCTGCTCTTCGATCCGCACCTTCTGAAGGTTCGGGTCGAAGCGCCGCTTCGTGGCGACCATCGAGTGGCTTCGGGACTGGCCGAACGCCGGTCCCTTGCCGCAGCTGTGGCATACCTTGGCCATCGGGTCGTGCATGCTACCGTGATCGCTAGTTAGCTAACTGGACTAACCACGGTTGATCGCAAATTCGGCACCGCCCGACCGAGACGGGGGAGATAAATGAGCTCTGAGGACTTGGAGAGCGTGAACATGCACGAGGCCAAGACCCATCTGTCGAGGCTCGTCGAGCGAGTCGAAGGAGGCGAGGAGATCGTGATCAGCCGTGCCGGAAAGCCTGCAGTGAAGTTGGTGCCGATCGACCGGGCAAAGCCGGGGAAACGCAAGCTCGGAGGCTTGGAGGGCAAGTTCGAGATGCCGTCGGATGAAGAGTGGGAGCGCGTCAGCAAGGAAGTCGAGCGTGACTTCGAGGAAAGCGAGATCTTCCCGCGAGGCGACGATCTGTGGAGGGGCGATTGAGACTGCTTCTCGATACCCATGTGGTGGTCTGGGCACTGAGTGATCCAGGCCGCCTGGCCGCGAAGGCCAGAGCGGCAATCGAAACTGACGCGAACGAGATCTTCGTGAGCGTGGTCAGCCCGTGGGAGCTGGCGATCAAGGGGCCCCGGGAAGGACTACATCTCCCAGACAACCTCGAAGCAGAAGTGGACCAACGCGGCTTCGACCTGCTTCCGGTTCTCTTCAGACACACAGAGCCGATCGGATCTATGCCCTACCACCATCGCGACCCATTCGACAGGATGCTCGTTGCCCAAGCCGTCACCGACGGATTGACCATCGTCACCGCCGATCGCAAGCTGACGCACTACCAGGTGTCCCTGCTACCCGCGATCTAACCGAGCTGGCGCTGCAACAGGGCCATCCGAGCCACCGTCAGCGCCGCGTTGCGGCCCTGGTCGCGCTTGCCTCCCCCGGCCCGCTCCAGCGCCTGCTCCATCGTGTCGCAGGTGATCACGCCGAAGGCGCAGGGCACACCGGTCGCCAGCTGCACGTCCTGGATGCCGCGGGCGGCCTCGGCGCAGACGAAGTCGTAGTGGTCGGTCTCGCCGCGGATCACGACGCCGAGACAGGCGACGCCGGCGAACTGGCCGCTCTCGGCGTGCAGCTTGGCGGCGAAGGGCAGCTCGTAGGCGCCGGGGACAGAAACGTGACGGACGGACGGCACCGGGACGCCGGCCAGCTCGAAGCCCTCGTTGGCGCCGCGCAGCAGGCGCTGGGCAAGGTCCTCGTAGAAGCGGCCGACGCAGACGGCGAAGCTGAGCGAGGAGAGGATCGAGCGCTCACCCTCGTCGAAGCTCTCCAGGAACGCGCCGGGCTCAGCCACCGGCGTTCCCCGCGTCGCGTTCCTCCTCGTCGTGGATCATCTCTTCGTCGAGGGCCAGGCCCTGGTGGTGCAGCGCGTGGCCCATCTTGTCGCGCTTGGTCCGCAGGTAACCCTCGTTGTGGGCGTTGGGCGCCGACTCGATCGGCACCTGCTCGGTGACCGAGAGGCCGTAGCCCTCCAGACCGACGATCTTTTTCGGGTTGTTGGTGAGGATGCGGATGCTGGTCAGGCCGAGGTCGCCGAGGATCTGGGCACCGATGCCGTAGTCGCGCAGGTCAGCCGGCAGGCCGAGCTTAAGGTTGGCCTCGACCGTGTCGGACCCTTCCTCCTGCAGTTTGTAGGCGCGCAGCTTGTTGAGCAGGCCGATTCCGCGGCCCTCCTGGGAGAGGTAGAGCAGAACGCCCTGGCCCTCCTGCTCGATCATCGCCAAGGCCGATGCGAGCTGTTCGCCGCAGTCGCAGCGCATGCTGTGGAAGACGTCGCCGGTGAGGCACTCGCTGTGGACGCGGACGAGCACGTCCTCGGCCCCGTCGACCTCGCCCTTGACCATCGCGACGTGGTGTTTGTCGTCGATCAGCGAGCGGTAGCCGACCGCCGTGAAGTCGCCGAACGCGGTAGGCAGGCCAGTGTCGACGACGCGCTCGACCAGCTTCTCGGTGCGGCGCCGGTAGGCGATCAGCTCGGCGACGGTGATCATCTTCAAGCCGTGCTTCTCGCAGTAGGGGACGAGGTCGGGAA
>DAIRWC010000110.1:1098-6048 GCA_036802505.1 Solirubrobacterales bacterium | reverse complement strand
CGCCCGCAGTGCTACGAGGGGCTCGACGAGGCCAAGGCCCTCTATGAGTGGAACTACCGCAAGCAGCTGCTGCGCATCCAGGCCGGCGGCGCCCAGGGCGGTTGGGACGAGGTTCAGGACGACATCTTCAGCGAGGAGTTCCTGCTCGAGCGGCCGCTGATGCAGGCGATCGCCAGCCCCGACCCGGTGGTTCTGCTGATCGACGAGATCGACAAGACCGACCAGGAGTTCGAGGCGATGCTGCTCGAGCTGCTCTCCGACTTCCAGATCACGATCCCCGAGCTCGGCCAGGTCTCGGCGACCTCGATGCCGATCGTCGTGCTCACCTCGAACAACTCGCGCGAGCTGACCGAGGCGCTGAAGCGGCGCTGCCTCTACCTCTGGCTCGACTACCCCGAGATGGAGCGCGAGATGGAGATCGTCCGCCTGCACGCGCCGGACCTCTCCGAGGCGCTGACCCGGCGGCTGGTCGAGGTGGTGCGGATGGTGCGCGCGCTCGACCTCAAGAAGCCGCCCTCGATCGCCGAGACGATCGACTGGGCGCGGACGCTGCTGCTGATGGGCTCAGAGGACATCGACCGCGAGACCTTCGAGCAGTCGATGTCGATCATCGTCAAGCACCGCACCGACATCGACCTGGTCGCCGAGCGGGTAGGGATGAAGCTTGCCAAGTCCGTACGGCCCCAAAGCTGACACCGGCCCCCCGGGGCTGGCGGCGAAGCTGCTCGGCTTCTGCGAGGAGCTGCGCAGCGAGGGTGTCGCGGTCGGCACCTCGGAGATCCTCGACGCCTTCGCCGCGCTCGAACAGGTGCCCTGGGAGTCGCGCGACGACTTCCGCGAGGCACTGGCGACGACGATCGCCAAGTCCCAGGAGGACCGGCGATTGTTCGAGCTGCTGTTCGAGCGCTGGTTCTTCCGCGCCGCCGAGGCCGAGGCGATCGAGCGCGAGATCGGCGAGACCGAGCAGCGCCACGAGGGCGCCGAGCGGCTCGACATCGACGAGCTGCGCGAGCAGATCCGCCAGGCGATCGTCGACGGCGACGAGGGCCAGATGCACGACCTGGCGCGGCTGGCGATCGCCGCCTTCGGCCAGCAGGGCGAGGGCTCGGGCGTGGTCGGGGTCGACGTGCAGCGGATCCGCCGCACCCTGGAGCTCTCCGCCGGCACCCAGCCTCAACCGGCCGACGGCGCCGCCGAGCTGCCGCCGATCGACCGCGACCAGCTCAACCGCTTCGAGCGCCACCTGCGCCGCGAGCTCGAACGCGACCTGATCGAGCGCACCGAGACCCTGCCCCCCTCGCGCCCGCTGGCCGAGCTCGACCGGGCGCTGCCGACCAGCCCCACGCAGGACCTGGCGGCGGTGCACCGGGCGGTCTCGCAGATGAAGCGCCGCCTGGCGACGCTCGGCCACGAGCAGCGCGGCCGTCGCAAGGCGCAGACGGTCGACGTGCGGCGCACCATGCGCGCCTCGCTGGAGACCGGCGGCGTGCCGATGCACCTGCGCTACCGGCCGAAGCGGCCGCGCCGGCCGGAGATCTACGTGCTCTGCGACGTCTCGACCAGCGTGACCTCGGCCAGCGTCTTCTTCCTCTCCGTCCTGCACGCCCTGCACGCCTCGTTCCGCAAACTACGCAGCTTCGTCTTCATCGAGCGGATCTCCGAGGTGACCGAGATCTTCGAGCACGAGCGCGACTTCCGCGAGATCGCCCGGCGGATCTCCAGCGAGGGCGGCGTCGCCGACGTCTCCGGCTACACCGACTACGGCCGCGTCTGGCTCGAGTTCCTGACCGAGATCTCCGACGACCTCGACCCGCGCTCGACCGTGATCGTGCTCGGCGACGCCCGCACCAACGGCCGCGAGCCGCACGCCGAGGTCTTCGCCCAGGTCTCCGAGCGCGCCGGCCGCCTCTTCTGGCTCAACCCCGAGCCAAAGCTCTACTGGAACTACGGCGACTCGGTGATGGCCGCCTACGAGCGCTACTGCGACGGCGCCTTCGAGTGCTGGACCACGCGGCACCTGGAGAACTTCGTCAACGTCGTGGCGGGTGGCGTTCCGGCGGCGGACTGAGCGGGCGCCAACGGGTGCGACGCACTACGCGGCGAGCGCGGGAGCCAAAGACTCCGCCGAGGTCTCAAGGGAGGCAAGGCCTGCATGGGACTCAGGGATCGAGACGGTGATCCGCCCGTCACGCTCGGCCAGCCATTTCGCATTTACCACGGTGATGCCGATGATCTCGCCGGAGGCGTTGAGCATCACAGCGTGGCCCTCTGCGGAAGCCAGCGTTCTCGCGGCTGCAACCGGCTTCCCCTTGTGCATGTACAAGACGTCTCCCACGGCGTCATAGACGACGTCATCGAATGCATGACCCCCCATTCGAACAGTCATCGTCGCCCCTCACCTCCAGGATCGGGAAACCGCGAAAAGGCCGTGACTACACGGTCGAAATCCCCGGCAAACTGGAGCACCACGCAGATCCAACGGTCTGGGCCGCCCCGCCTGAACAGCCGCTCGCGACCCGCCTTGATGTCAGGCTCCGATACTCGGGATGTTCGATGGTTAGCAGCACAGCCGACAGGAAACCGGTCATGTGAGGAATGGCGCCGCCGAATGTGACTCAGGGCATGCCAATCGAGTTTGACAGGACGACCGTCTGGGCCTCTGACAAGAAGTATCACACCCGACGACGCTAGGGAGCACCGACGCGCGTGTGGCGCGCAGAATCAAAGAATTGCACGCAGCCTTTGTGCCGAAACTGCCGCCAGCATCCGGTCACGTTCTCGGTCGACTAACCGGAGCGGCAGCTCAACCGGTTGACGACCTTCTTCCGCATCTTCACGGTGATCCCGATCGCGATCGTCCTCGAGCTCCTACCAGGGTCGAGCATCAGCAACTACGGCTCCAGCTTCGCGGTTGGCGGCATCCTCGTCTTCGTGCCGACGGTCCTGATGATCCTCTTCAGGAAGAAATACCCGCGCTGGTGGTTCGATGGAACCTCGAACTGACGCGCTTCGGCAACCGCGTCGGCGTCTACCTCTTCACGATGGACGACGAATATCCCTCGACCGACGAGATGCAGGCCGTCCACCTCGGCTACCGCACCCCGGATGCCGAGCGCCGCGAGAGGGGCCTGCCGCTGGTCAAGTGGCTGCTCGCGTTCCCGCACTACATCGTGCTCGCCTGCCTCTACATCGGCGTCTTCTTCGCCCCGATCGCTGCCTGGTTCGCGATCCTCTTCACCGGCCGCTACCCGCGGCATCTTCAGCTTCGTCGAGGGCACGATCCGGTGGGGCAACCGCGTAACCGGCTACGCCTTCACCCTCGTCACCTACGAGTACCCGCCCTTCCGGCTGAAGCCCTGAGGGCAAGCCGGTGAATTACCGGCCTGAGAAACGCGAGGACCCGGGCCGGCGCAGCGACTCGCCGAGGATGAGCCGGGCTCGGTAGTAGATCGCCTCGTCGACGCCGTCGCGATCTCCGGCGGCGTCGGCGAGGGCCCGGTTCTGCAGGCGCTCGCCTCGCACCACCCCACTCAGCTTGCCCCTCGAGATCACGGTGGTCTTCTCCAGTGGTCGACTCATATCCCTTTCTCTTTTCTATTGTTTGTTGAGTCAGAAACTCAAGAATAACATTTGCGTAGGCGTGAGGGATTTCGGGAAGGAAGGACATGGGCTCGGAGGTCGACGAGGGATCGCCGGCAACGCGTGAGCGCATCCGCGTCCGGCGCGACACGAGCCAACTTCCACCCGGGGCGGACCGCATCCGACATTGACCCCACCCCACTGTGGTCAATGTCGGATGCGCGCGATTCGCGGCGGAACTTATGACCGGGGAGTACTAAGCGACCAATGCCTCTTCGCCGCTGAAGCTCTTCAGCTGACCTGGGCACAGGTGGACGATCTGGCCTTCGCGCAGCTCGAGCTTCTGCAGCTCGGCGCGGGTCAGCTGCGCCCAGACCTCGGTCCCGTCGCCGAGCACGAACTCGACCCGGATCTCGAAGCCGAGGGCGACGATGCGCCGCACCATCGCCTCCTCGGTGCGCTCGTCGGGATCGAGCAGCACCGCCATGTCGTGCGGCCGCACGAAGTGCTCGCCGAGCCGGTTGACCTCGCCGACGAAGCTCATCACGAACTCGTTGGCGGGGTGGTCGTAGAGGTCGTCGGCCGTGCCGGACTGCTCGACGCGGCCCTCGTTCATCACGACCAGCTGGCCGGCGACGTCCATCGCCTCCTCCTGGTCGTGAGTGACGAAGATCGTCGTCACCCCCGTCTCGTCGTGGAGCCGGCGCAACCAGGTGCGCAGGTCCTTGCGGACCTTGGCGTCGAGCGCGCCGAAGGGCTCGTCGAGCAGCAGCACCTGCGGCTCCAGCGCCAGCGCGCGGGCCAACGCCATGCGCTGGCGCTGGCCGCCGGAGAGCTGCGAGGGATAGCGGTCGGCGAGGCCGTCGAGCTGGACCAGACCGAGCAGCTCGTGCACCCGGGCGGAGATCTTCGCCTTGTCCCACTTGCGAATCTTCAACCCGAAAGCGACGTTCTCGAAGACGGTCATGTGCTTGAAGGCGGCGTAGTGCTGGAAGACGAAGCCGACTTCGCGCTTCTGGGTCGGCTTCTTGGAGACGTCCTCGCCGTCGATCAGGACGCGGCCAGATTCGAGCGTCTCAAGCCCGGCGATCGCACGCAGCAGGGTCGACTTGCCGCTGCCGCTCGGCCCGAGCAGGGCGGTGAGCGATCCGTCCGGGACCTCGATCGATACGTCCTGAAGCGCCTGAAAGTCACCGAAGCGCTTCGATGCTCCCTCGACTGTGATTCCCATCAGGCGTCCTCCTTTCGTTTGAGCAGGTTCATTGCCAGAAGAGTGGAGAGGGCGAGAATCGCCAGCACGACCGAGGCGCCGTAGGCGCCCGGCAGGTTGAAGTTGGCGAACTGCTTCTCGACGAAGAGCGGCAGCGTCTG
>DAIRWC010000110.1:0-1088 GCA_036802505.1 Solirubrobacterales bacterium | reverse complement strand
TCAGCACGACGCCGTAGGCGACGCCCCAGCGGACCGCAGGCAGGGTGATGCGCCAGAAGGTCTGCCAGGCGTTGGCGCCAAGGGTCGAGGCGGCCTGCTCCTGGTCGGTGCCGATCTCCTGCAGCACTGGCACCGTCTCGCGCACAACGAAAGGCAGCGAGACGAAGATGCAGGCGAGAACGATGCCGGGGACCGAGAAGAGCACCTTGATCCCGGCTTCGGCGAGCGTCGGCCCAAACCATCCGCCGGTCCCGTAGAGCAGGTACAGCGAGAGGCCGATCACGATCGGCGAGACCGCGAAAGGCAGGTTGATGACCGCGTCGACGATCGCGTTGCCGCGCCAACGGGTGCGGACGAGCAGCAGCGCGCAGGCGATGCCGAAGACCGTGTTGAGCGGCACCGCGATCGCGACCGTGATCAGGGTCAGCTTCAGCGCGTGCAGGCCGTCGGGCGAGGCGATCGCGTCGATCGGCGGCGCCAGCCCGTGCTCGAAGGTCTTGTAGAAGATCATCACCAGAGGGGCGAGCAGGAGCAGCGTCAAGTAGCCGAGCCCGAGGACGCGCAGGCCCCAGCGGCTAGTGGGCTTCATGGCGAGCGCCCCAGCGCTGGGTCAGCGAGACGATCGCCAGGAGGAGCAACGAGGCAACGAGGAGAACGACCGAAACCGCCGACGCGCCGCCCTCGTTGCCCGACTCGATCTGCTGGCGGATGAAGATCGAGGAGACCATCGTCTGCGGCAGGCCACCGGCGAAGAGCAAAACCGAGCCGAACTCGCCGAGAGCCCGGGCAAAGGCAAGGGCGACGCCGGCGCTGAGGCCTGGAAGCAGGTTGGGGAAGATGATGCGGCGGAAGATCGTGAAGCCGCCGGCCCCGAGCGACGCCGCCGCCGCCTCCATCTCGCGGTCCATCTCGAGCAGCAACGGCTGCACCGCGCGGACGACGAAGGGCAGCGTGACGAACAACAGGGCGACGACGACCGCGGCGCGCGTCGCGGCGATGTGGATGCCGAGCGGGCTTTCGTTGCCGAAGAGGGTGAGCAGGGTGAGGCTGCCGACGATCGTCGGCAGCGCGAACGGCAGGTCGATGAC
>DAIRWC010000109.1:0-6068 GCA_036802505.1 Solirubrobacterales bacterium | reverse complement strand
TGCCGCAGTCATGCAGCCCATCCTGCCACTCCTCACGCGCGGCGAAATGCGCCAATACGCTACAGCGGCGGCGGCTTTTTGCCGCAGATTGGCACACAAACGCCCGGTTATGCTGAACGCTTGTGCCTAATCGCACTAGCGCCAGGAGAAGCGGCCAGCTCCTCCGCATCGAGCGCAACCTGCAACTGGGCACTGCAGGCACCAAGGGTCTGGCCCAGCTTCTTCTCGACGTTACGAAGTCGACGTTCGACGGTGTGACGGGCGACCCCGAGGGCAATCGCCGCGCTCGCGACGTTCTGATCCGCCCTGTAGTAGGCGCGCAGCGTCGTTCGCAGCGCATCCCCCGACCTACCTCGGCCATCCAGGGGCGCCAAATAGGTCTCGATCAACGACATCGCCAGCGACTGATCTCGCATGACCGCCGAGATCAGTGCGACATCACGGCACTTCGTTACTCGCTGGGGCCGGTAGAGCATCGCCTGAAATGCCATCTGGGCTTCGCGATGGGTCTGACGCCATCCATCGAGATCCTTGCGCGGCTCGCCAACCGCCACCGAGACATCAGCGGGCATGCTCTTCATAAGGAAGCGCTCCAGGCTTGCGACCACGGGTGGCTGGGGACCGCTGAGCCAGATCCAGGTGGCCTCGTGGTTGCGCTCCACAAGCAATGACCGGTTCCGATGGCCTTTGACAATTGCGCGCGCTGATTTCTCCACGTTATGTCCGACGAGAATCATGCCGAGATGCCAGATATCGAAGTCGTAGTCGAGGTCCATGGTGCTCACCAGGCTGTGGCCCTCGAGCAACGTGGTTATGAGGTCAGCTTCCTTCTGTACCGGTGACCGTTGTACTCGTTCGAGTTCATCTCGGTATTCGGCGGCCACCGATTCCATCAGTCGGTCGATGCGAGGGCCCTGGCTATTCAGTACCTGACAGAGCAGCCGATTTGGGATGCCATCGGCCTCGACGACGATGAATTCCTCCAGCGTCTTGTTGCCGGCTACGTAACGTCGAATAACAGTGTCCAGCCTCACTCCCTCCCTTGCCGCCCGGCGAGCCTGTCTAGCGGTTTCGGGTGGGATTGGCACAGGCGATTGCCCGCCCTCTTCGATGCTCTCCAAGCCATAGCTCAGCGCCTCGCCAATGGTACGGTGGAGGCCAGTGAGATAAGTAGGATCCTCCTTCCCTGCGGGATCGGGCAAGCTCTGGATTCGCCTGAAAATCACACTTTCGATCTCGCCAGTGCGGCGGCGCAATCGGGCCGCTAGATCCGACCGAATTGCCTGCAGAGACTCGGCCGAGCTGCGTTTGTACGAGGTCATGAGACGACAGCTCCCTGCATAAGACGCTTACCCCCTCTTAGAGCTGATACGAAGGCCGCGGATTCGAGATCCTTGGTCCGGGCGGTGAGGCGCGGATGATGGTCCCTCTGTAACAACCGTGCCCCGATGTGGGAGTCGGCCCCCACGGCGGTCACTCGTTCGGGGTCATGCGCGGGAGCAGCCATCAAACAACTACGCTGACCCGGATGCTTGCCCCTCGGAGGCCCTCAGTGCATCGCCTGCCGGGGCGTGCCTTCGCGGCACTTGGAGCTGTTCTCCTCGTCGTCGTCTGCGCGTCGCCGGTGACGGCTACCGGGGCCGGCTCGATCGCGCGTCCCGAGCCGGGAATCCTGAGCACGTCCTGGGGCACCGACAACGCGGTCGGCTGCCCGGCCGGCGAGCAGGGTCTCGACAACATCCCCATCACCTTCAACTGGTTCATCCGTCGCTCCTCGATTCAGGCGACGGACTTCCGGGTCATGCGGAGCGACGGAAGCATCGCGACCCCGACCTGCGCCCTTCAGTTCCCGCCGGACGAGTCGGACGAGGCCCAGACGGTGAACCTGATCGGCGACTTCGGGGACTCGACGAGCGGCCCGACGCCGGTCGCGATTCGCGTCGTCGGGACGCTGCAGGGCAGGGTTCCCGGAGCGATTCGTTGGAGGCAGATCCCGCCCCTGCCGAAGGCCAACGTAGAGCCGCTGTCCGGAGGCCCCTACATCGTCGACGCGTGGACGCTCACGCCCGCGATCTACCGCGGTGACGCCAACCGTTGCACGGTCGGCAAGACCTTCCTGCGCGTGATGTGGTCCAACGGGCTCACGGCCTACCCGACGGGCGCCGAGGTCGGCGCCCCCGTGGTCGCGTCCTACCGCGCCATCTACAAACTGCCGAGCGGCAAGGTCGTCGCAGTTGCCCCACTCGACGTCGCAGACCTCCACGATCACTCGAGCTCGGCCAACGCCGACAACATGCACGATCTCTGCCTGCCGCGGCCCCCCCGCGGCGCGCAGCTCACGGCAGTGACGATCGGCGCTGAACTGATCCAAGACCCCAATGGCGATCCGAACGTCGCGCAGAGGTTCAGGACACCGCGGCCTGGAAGGTTCTGGAGCGGGTCGCCCCGATCGCCCAGGTGGTTGCTGGGCGACCCGCCTTGCCGAACGCGGCTCAGCGAGGGGTTGCGTGAAAGGCGATCCAGCGCGACGCGCACCTCGGCCCGCGCTTTTCCTTGTCGGTGACGCGAATCCGGCCACGGATGCGTCGCTTGCTGACGCGACCTTGAAAGTAGACGCTGTCGGTGTTGCCAAACTGAGCGTCGCGGAAGTTGCCGCCTGGCTTCATCTTGGTCCAGAGGAAACCACCCTCGTCGAGTAAAAGCGCGCTCCCGTCCCGGCACTAAGGTCGACTCGAACCCACGGAGCCCGACACACGCCCTTGGCCACGAGCTTGATCGCCGATCAGCGCGGCATTGGGTTCTGTTTGGCCCGAGTCGCTACGAGGCGCCGCCGGCATCTCCGCCCCGATCGAGCTCTGCGCGTACGGCCTGTCGCAGGGTGTCGGGCGTAAACGGCTTCTGCAGATGCCCCGTGACTGCCGTCCTGCCGTAGTGGTCGCGGGCCTTTTCGGGGGGATGACCGGACATGAAGAGGACCTTCAGCTGAGAGCGATCTGCGCTCAGCGCCTCGGCCAGCTCATACCCGTTCATCTCGGGCATCACCAGATCGGTCAGCAACAGGTCGATTTCCCCGTCATATGCCTTGCCGATCTCGATCGCGGCTGCCCCGTCGCCGGCCTCCAGCATCGTGTAGCCGGCGCCGCGGAGAACGCGGAGCACGATGCGCCGCGTAGACGATCGCCACCGTGGTGCGCTCGTTTACGGTCGCTCTGCGCGGGACTCCGCCGCTGCCCAGCGCCTAGTAGGCCTAGGCAGCGCGAATGCGCCGCCACGGCCGCTGCGGGTGCCGTCGAGGACCGCCGGGCGCTCGGCGCCGGGCTTCGCGGCGAGCAGGACGTCGTTCATCCCGCGCCGCGGCACAGTGCCGTGCACTACGCCTGCCCCAGCTCGAAGCGCTTCAGGACGAGCTGCGCGACGGGATCGCCACCCGCATGCTCGCCAACCACCTCGGCACGACCGAGGTCCCGCCCGCCGCCCTGTTCACGATGCGCGCCACGCTCGGCATGATCGAGCGGGCGATCGTCGACTGGATCTCCGGCCGCGGGGGCACCCGCGCCCAGACCCACGCCCTGATCGCGAACAGCATCCTCGCCACGGTCCGCGAGGTGCTGCCCGCGGTGATGCGGGCGGACGGTAAGAATCCAAGTGACGGCGAGCGACGACAACGATAAGAAAGCGACAGCAGCCATGAAGAAAGCGAAGGGCGGCTCGAAGGCAGACAAAGCAGGGGACTCTCCCTCTCAGCTGATCGACGCGAGAATCGAGGAGCTGGGCGATTGGCGTGGCGAGACGCTCGCCCGGGTCCGCAGTCTCGTCAAGCAGGCCGATCCCGAGGTCGTCGAGGAGTGGAAATGGCGAGGGGTCCCGACCTGGTACCACGACGGGAAGATCGTCTGCACCGGCGAGACCTACAAGAAAGCCGTGAAGATGACCTTCGCCAAGGGCGCCTCGCTGGAGGACCCTGCGGGCCTCTTCAACTCCAGCCTCGAGGGCAACACTAGGCGCGCGATCGACTTCCATGAGGGAGACAAGATCGACGAGAAGGCGTTGGTGGAGCTGATCCGCGCCGCCGCGGCGCTGAACACGTCCCGATAGCACTCTCCGTTTGACGCGGGCTGGACTAGATGGCTGATTCCACGGCGACGGCCGCGGCTGATGTCTTTCCAGCTCCAAGTAAGCCGTCCGCGCGCGTAGCGCGACACTGACTGGTCGGTTTGCCACCGTATGCGTGGGTCAAGTGACCAGTCAGCACTGAGGGCTGATTTCACGAGCCGCAGGCGAGGCGATCGCGAGCACGGCTCAGGCTCTCCAGGCGATCTCTGCCTCTCAAAGCCGATGAGACCCTTGGAGCCGAGCAAGGTGCTTCAGGAGAGGATCGAAGCTCGGATGCGTTGACGGGATGGCGGGTGCGCCCCGCTATCCCGTCATCCCCTGCTCTGGCAGGATCGGCCGTGGAATCAGCCATCTAGTCGGATCTCGCTCTGCTCTGGACGGTCTTCCAGCGCCAACCGGCGAGCCTGTCGGCACGACGGGATCCTCGACGCTCGGCGCGAACTCTCCTCGGAGCCGAGTCCGTCGGTCGTCCTCTTGTGCGGCGCGAGGACCGTCTCCGGTGTGATCTCGACCTCACCTCTTTCGGCCTGCTCGTCGAGGTAGTGGAGCGCCGCGACGTAGTTGACCAGCTCGATCTTCGCCTTGGTGTCTGGATCGAGGGCTCTGTTTTAGGCATAAATATCGAGCCATGCCTTCTTCTAGAAAAATGGCTCTAGAGAAGGGAAAAAAATCGCTATAAGCCTCATAGGCAAAAAAAGCGTCTCATAGGAGGCAAATATTGTTGCCGGGCTGGCGAGCGGTAGCGGCGGCCCGGGTCGCCGCCGGCACGGCGACCGACGATGCGAGCGACGCGGCGAGGAGGGTGGTGGCTCTGGTACGCGCGAATAACAATCCGAAGCGGCTAGGCCCGCTCGGGCTTGGCGACCGCGCTGACGTAATAGAAGCCGAACATGAAGCGCTCGGTCTCGACCGCGCCGTAGTTGGCGAGGTCGCTCCATGGATCGGAGTAGGCGTCGCCCGGGGCGAACTTGACCAGAAGGCGGCCGATCGGGGCGAGGAGGCGGTAGGGCCCGCCTTGGGTCAGCCCCATGTCCATGACGACGACACGCGAGGTGGGGCGCAGGCGCTCCCATGCCCGCGCCAAGGCGGGGCGTGGTTCTGGCAAGGCCGAGTAGCTGAGGCTGAAGAGCACCCCGTCAACGTCACGGTCGAGGTCGAGCTGAGTGGCGTCTTGTCGGAGCAGTTGGACGTTCGACCATCCGCGCCGCTCGATCAGCTTGCGTGCCTCGGCCAGCATCCCCGGGGAGGCATCGACTCCGATCACGGTTCCGCTCGGGCCGACTGCGTCGACCAGATAGGGGAAGTTCCGACCGGTGCCGGCGCCGATCTCCAGAACGGTGTCGCCGGCCTTCAACCCGAGCGCGACCACGGCTCTGCGCCGGGCGGGCGGAAAGATCAGGTACAGCGGCTCCAGGGTGCTGTAGACGCGGGCGATGCGGTCGTATCGCCTGGTGTTGGCGCTTTGGGACCTGCGGGTCGGGTGGTGTTCGGGGCGGGTGTCCATGGAGGAGACACGTGAGCGCAGGAGGAAGATAGTCGCCTGCACGGCGAGCGCCGCGACCGTCGCGAGGCCGAAGGCGCCGGCGGTCGTAAGCGTGGGCAGGGAGATCGCGAGCGCGAAGCAGAAGGCGGCGAAGCCGTAGAAGCCGACGAGGAAGTTGCGCAACAGGACGCGGACTTGGGTGACGCCGCCGTGAGCATGGGTGAAGACGGCGAGGACGCTGGTGATGATTGGGAACGGCGCCAGCAGGCCACTGAGGTGGGGGCCGAGAGCCCCGGAGGCGGCGGTCAGCACGAGCACGAGCCCAAGCGCCGCGAGGGCGCGGGCGGGGAGGTCCCACCGGGGCGGCGCGGCGGCCTTCGGGGGCAGTGAGGGTGCGGGCGGCAGCAGCCGCAGGCCGAGCGCGAAGCAGGCCGCGACGAAGACCAGCGAAAGCGCCGGCGGCGGCTGGACC
>DAIRWC010000108.1:0-6103 GCA_036802505.1 Solirubrobacterales bacterium | reverse complement strand
TTCAGTTCCGGGCGACATAACTCCTGCCCCGCCCGGGAGTTCTCGGATAGTTACTTAGGGCACGGCGGCCGATCCCTCGGCTACCCGGAGGACGCCGCGTCGGTGTCGAACTCGATAATCGAGCCAGCCTCCTCACGGCCGACCAAAATCGGTTCCCCTCGCAGAACCCCTCGGTTGGCCGTGCAGACCAAGTAGGCGTTCGACTCCAAGATGGCAATCACTGTGTTTCCTTCGTACGGCTCAGCCTTTCCGACCTCGCAGTCGATTGCCTTGCCGTCGTGAACCCCGGTAATCCGAAAGATGCGCTTCTCGCCGACCTCCCAGCCGAGGCTGTCCTGGGTGAAGGTGCGCGTAGCCTCCCAGGCCTTCTCGGCCTTCTCCGCTGAGTCGCAAGCTGGAACGAAAAACTCCATGGACAAAGGCTAAGAGCAACCTCGGACGGGCATCTCCGAAAGTGGCTTTTTAGTTGGTTTCCAATCTTCTCCGTAGATAGCTCAGTGGACTCCCTGGGCAACGTATAGGCCCTCGAACTCAGCGGGTGGCAGATCGCCGAGGGATTGGTGCAGGCGGTCGTTGTTGAACCAGGCGATGTACTCAACGACGGGCAGCTCAAGCTGCGTCCGGGAGCGCCAGACGCGGTTTGCGTGCGAAGCCTCGCTGCGCGCGAGCGGGAGATCTACAGCGCGACCAGTTCGCGCTCGGGGTGCTTGGCGGGGCCGAACTCGAAGCCGACCACCGCGCGACCGCCGAAGGCGTCGCCGAGCTTCTTGAGGGTTCGAGCACTCGTGGCGTGCTGGCCGCTCTCGATGCGGGAGATCGCTGAGGCGGTCGTGCCCATGCGGGCGGCTAGCTCCGCTTGGGTCAGGCCGAGCGCGGCGCGGCGCATGATGACGATCCGGGCAAGTTCCTCGTAAGGGGCCAAGCGCTCGTACTCCGCCCTGAACTCGGGGTCCCCAAGGGACTCATTGACGCAGTCCGAGACGGACTGCCCGACCGGCCCGCCCTGGGCTGCGACACAGGCCATGCCTCAGTCGCCGTGATGAATGCCCGCCAGATGATGCGGACGGCGAGCCTGGGGAAGCTCGGAAAGGCGGTCGGCGAAGTAGCCGAGCGCCGAACCGGTCGCGACAGCAACCACGCCGAATGCGGCAACTGCGACGCCTGCGCTCGCATCCAGGCCGTTCAGCAAAAGCACTAGTCCGGCTACCGCGACGGCCGGGACTGCGAATAGGGCGATGCGAATTGCCATGGTCGGAGTGTAGATCACGTCGCGGAATCGATTAGGAGGGCGAGGGCACCGAGGCCAAAGCCCAAGAAGAAGCCGAAGGCAGTGGCGCGCTCGATCTCTCGCTCGGTACGACCGGCGAGGAGGGCCGCGTAGCGAGCCGCGCCGCCGATCAGGCCGGTTGAGCCGATCAGCAGGGCGACCGCGCCTGACAGCGCGTCGGTGAAGATCCCAGCGAAGAACAGAGCGATCACGGTCGCGGAGGTTACGCGCGGCGGCAGACAATAGCCTTCGCCCGTCAGCGCCGCCGCTCCTTGCGCTTGCGGCGCGCACCCGACCGCGCACCCAACTCGGCGGGTTCGTCGGAACTAAGGGCACCTTGCCGTGTCTGAGAGTCGTTCGCCGAGCCGTCAGAGCCCCGTGTGTCGGCCGTCATAATCCGCGTATCGGGGGTTCGAGTCCCTCCTCCGGCATCTAGAAGTCAGCTCTACCGACGCAGAACCTCTTCGGCGAACTCGACGAGGTGTTGGGCTTGGCGCAGGGATCGTTTGAGGTGGGGAGTGCTGACGTTGATGAACCCGTAGTGGGCCGTGTCCTTGACGTCGATCAACTGACGCAGTTGGCTGGCCGCCCGCTTTCCGCCGGGGGTGATTTGTTCGAGCAGCGCCTCGGCATCGTGATGATTTTCGGCGCGGGACCGTTTCCGAGGACGCTGTCGCGCTTGGGGCTCGCCACACGTCTGGGTCCGCCCTCCCTTTCGAGCCATCACAGCCTCCTCAGGAGCTTTCGGGTGGCTTCTCCGGCGAGGTCGACGGCATCGTCGCTGACCTCCTCCACGACGGGCGGCCGATCCTTGCGAAGACGTGGAAGCTCACCCTCGGAAACCTCGGTAATGCCGGCGTTGTTGCCCGTCCAGCGGCGCACCAGGTCGGCGAGGAGGTCGGCTTGTCCGCGCCAGAGGGCGTCGTCGGGGTCGAGATCGGCGGGCCGCACGACGAGGAGGTCGATGTCACTGCTCGCATCCCCGTCTCCGCGAGCTGCGCTGCCAAACAGAGAGGCGTGAACTGGCGGAACCTCCCAGGCGTCGATCGCATCGCGGAGTCGACGAACCAGCTCGGCACTCACGCCTGCCATCTGCTCAACAGTCGGGGCAAGGAGGTGATCGCGGTTCAGCTCGTAGAGAAAAGTGCGACCCACCTCGTCACGGCTGACCAGTCCGTGCTCGACGAGGCGGTCTAGAACGTGCTGAACGCCGGTACTGGAGCGCCCGGCGCGACGGGCCAGCTCACGGCCACTGCGGGGCTTGGTGGAGCCAGCCAGTACCACCAGCACGTCGGCATCGACGCCCGGGGATATAGCCGCAAAGGGTTTCGAGACATCCATCTTCTTTGTGGATCCGTAGACCTAAATATAGGTCAAGCGAACTAAATATAGGTCATATGGATCGCTGCGGCAAGATTTCAGTTCGACAAAGCGGCGCCGGCGCCGGTCTGGCGGAACTGGGCGAGGGTTTCCTCCATCGCCTCCACCTCCGGGGCGACCATCGACGGCCAGGGCTTGTCCGGGTGCTCGTCGAGGGTCTTGTAGCCGTTGCCGCTGATCACGGCGACGACGGTGTCGTCGGGACCGAGTTTGCCCTCGTTGGCGAGCTTGATCGTCGCCGCGATCGTGGTGCCGCCGGCGGGCTCGGTGAGGATGCCCTCGGTGGCGCCGAGCAGGTCCAGCGCCTCGAAGATCTCGGGGTCGGTGGCGGTCGCCGCCGAGCCGCCGCGCGAGGTCACCGCGTCGACCACGAGCGGGCCGTCGCCCGGGGCGCCGATCGCCAGCGAGTGGGCGGCGGTGTTCGGCCGCTGCGGCTCGATCTCCCCGCTGCCGTCGAGGATCGCGGTGGCGATCGGCCCGCAGCCCTCGGCCTGGGCGATGTGGATCTTGGTCGCCGCCGTCTCCGCCATGCCCACCGTTTCCATCTCCCCCAGTCCCTTGTGGACGCGCGAGGAGAGGGTTCCGCCGGCAGCCGGGATCACGAAGTGATCGGGTGAGACCCAGTCGAGCTGCTCGACGACCTCGAAGGCCATCGTCTTCGCCCCCTCCGCGTAGAACGGGCGCAGGGTGATGTTGGCGAACTGGATGTCGGTCGCCAGGGCCAGCTCGCGGCAGGCGCGGTTGGCTTCGTCGTAGTTGCCGTCGAGCTGGATCACGGCCGCGCCCAGCGCCCGGCAGGCGCGTGCCTTGCCGCGCTCCATGTTGCTCGGGTAGAAGACGTATGCGGCGACACCCGCCTTGGCCGCCAGCGAGGCGACGGCGGTGCCGACGTTGCCGGTCGAGACGCAGCCGATCTCCTTCTTGCCGAGCTCGAGCAGGCGGGCGACCGCCATCGAGACGACGCGGTCCTTGTAGGAGAGGCTGGGGCGCTGGGTGCTGTCGTCCTTGAGGTAGAGCTTGCGCAGGCCGAGCTCGGCGCCGAGTCGGTCGGCGTGGATCAGCGGCGTGCGTCCGCTGTAGCGCCCGACCCGATGCTTTGCGCCGGCATCGATGATCGGCAGCAGCTCCTCGAAGCGCCAGATGTTGAGGTCGCGCTCACCGATCGGCAGCTCGGCCACGCGGGAGGTGGCAAGCTCGTAGTCGTAGTCGACGTCGAGGGTCTGGCCGCAGCCGAGACACCTGAACGTGGTATCGAGCAGAGGGAGCCGAAGCTCACAGTCGTGGCAGACCAGCTCCGTCGCGCAGGAGCGGGTGCGCTGGCCGGCCGAGAGGCTCATCGCCCCTCAATGCCCCCGGCTATCGACGGCAGGCCGCCCGCCTTCGCAAACCTCCGCCTGCGCTTTCCATGCTGGCGCCTGATCATGAGCGGTTTTGTATAGCAGATACGGGCATATCGATCAATTATTACTGGCCATAGAGGCGGGAACTGGCTCTCCTCCAGCGGGAAATCCTACAGAGGCGTCCCGACCGAGAGCAAGCAGCAGCTCCTCGGCAATGTGCGGCGCAAACGGCGAGAGGGTCCTCGCCAACAGGGCCAGTGCCTCGAGCAGGGCGGCGTAGTCCTCGCGACCAAGCTGTCCGCGGCGCTTGACGATCCGCTTCTCGTAGTCCTTGATCCGCTCCAGCAGCCGCGTCACGTTGCGCACCGCCTTGTGCATCTGCAGTTCCTCGAGGTCGGCGGTGATGCGCTCGACGCCATTATCGCACCATTTCCCCAGCCGCTCGCGGATGAAGGCGGTGTCGGCGGCCGCCTCGGCGTCCTCGGGCGCCTCCGCCGCGGCGGCGATGCTCTCCTGCGTGTAGTCCCAGAGGCCGCGCAGGAAGCGCGAGGCGAAACGCAGCGCGCCGTCGGTCCAGTTGAGCGCCTTGGCCGGGCCGGCGGCGTAGAGGACGGCGAGCCGCACGGTGTCGGCGCCGTGCTCGGCGACCAGCTCGTCCGGGTCGACGACGTTGCCGAGGTGCTTGCTCATCTTGCGCCCGTCGGCGATCACCATCTCGTGGAAGAGGCAGCCGGCGAACGGCTCGCCCTCGGCGAGGAAGGAGAAGGGACCGATGTCGCGCAGCGCCTTGGTCACGACCCGCTGGTCGAAGACGAACCCGCCGCTGTCGTTGCCGGCGACGAGTCGCTCGGAGGGCAGCCAGTGCCGCAGGTCGGGGTGGGTGAACATCTGCTCGTCGCGGTCCTGCGGCGGCACCGCCGCCGGCACCCAGAGCCAGAGGGCGTCGAAATGGCAGTCGAGCGTGTCGGTCTCACGCGTGGCCGCGCCACTGCAGGTCGGGCAGGAGGTCTCCAGGAAGTCTGGCCGCTCGGCCAGCGGATTCCCTTCGCCGGTCGGCTCGACGTCGCGCGGCAGCACCACCGGCAGGTCCCCAATCGGAACCGGGACCACCCCGCACTGCTCGCAGTGCAGGACCGGGATCGGCGTACCCCAGTAGCGCTGGCGCGAGATCGAGAAGTCATAGGCGCGGTAGCGCGTCGCCTCGCGCAACTCCAGGCCGGCGGCCGAACCGCCGCCGAACGGCTCTCCAGCCGTTCGCGGCATCCGCGCCGCGATCGCCTCGTCGGCCTCGTCGACGCCAGGGATGCCGAGCGCGGCGGTGGGTCCGTAGCGGGCATCGACGATCGGCGAGACGAAGAGCGGCAGGCTGCCCCCGCCGGAGACCTCGACCGAAGCCCCGGTGTCGATCACGGGCACGGCCGAGGCGTCGCGGGCGCTGCGCTCCCAGCCACCCGAGCGCAACTCGTCCAGTTGCTCGGCGACCGCGGGGTCGGCGACCCGGCGCTCGAGCGCCGGATGGCGCGGCGAGAGCAGCACGAAGCGTGCCTCGCCCACCGCGTCCCTGTGTGGGGTGAAGACCTCCAGGCCCTCGCCGTCCGCACCGTCCAGGTCCAGCTCGACGCCGTCGCTGCGGCCGAGGATGTAACGCTGGGTTTTCAGCGAGAGCTGGTCCCAATCGGCGAGTCGCTCGAGGTTGCGGTCGTTCTCCTCCAGGTAGGGGGAGAGGCGAAGGAACCAGGTGGGGCGACGAATCAACCGCACCTTGTTGTGGCAGCGCCAGCAACGCCCGTCCTCGACCTGCAGCGCGGCGAGCGTCGTCTGACAGGTGTCGCACCAGTCGACGGTGGCGTTGTCGCGGTAGACCAGCCCGGCCTCGAAGAGGGTCAGGAAGAGCCACTGGGACCAGCGGTACTGGGACTCGTCGGAGCTGTAGAAGGCGCGGTCGTAGTCGAAGGAGAAGCCGAGCCGCTTCATCTGCCCCAGCATCCGCTCGCCGCAGCGCTCGACCCAGTCCGCGGGCCGGGTGCCGCGCTCGATAGCCGCCATCTCGGCCGGCAGGCCGAAGGCATCGAAGCCGAAGCCGAAGAGCACCGCGTCGCCGCGGGCGCGGCGAAAG
>DAIRWC010000107.1:0-6154 GCA_036802505.1 Solirubrobacterales bacterium | reverse complement strand
ACGTCGACGCCGAGCTCGGCCAGCTGTTCGGAGATCCAGGGCCCGTTGCGGTCGGCGATCCGCCCGGTCAGGACCTCGGTTCCCGTGACGACTACCCCTGCCCTTACCGGAACCGGCCCCGTCATTCGCAGCTCGGCCTTTCGCCTTCTTCCAGGGAGATCAGCTTGCCGCCCGAATCGACCCTGTACCCCACCGGGCTGGAGCTTGCCGGAACGCGCGCCCGCTTGCCGTCGACGAACATCGCCACCGAGCCGTTGCCCAGGGCGATTTCGAAGCCCTTGGAGCGGAACGGACCGGCTTCTGCTCCTGCTTCGAGGATCTGACCGTCGAGCAGCGGTTCTTGCTTCGCGTCAAGCAGGCAGACCCAGACTTCGGCCGTCGCCGCCAGACGCACCGCGACACCAGGCTTGCTCGTTGCTGCAGGCGCCTGCGCCTGCTTCTGTCGCGCCTTCTTCCCGTCACCCGCCGCCGTCGACGAGGAAGGCGAGCCACCCCCTCCGGCCAGGGCAATACCGATCACGACAGCGACCAGGACGAGGCAGACAACAGCGATGACAAGGCGACTGGAGACAAGAGGACCTCGCCGGCGCCTCGCGGCCGGCACCGGCTCGACCCGCTTCGGCACCCGCACTCCCCCCGGCGTGCCGCTTGCGCGGCGGTAGTCGTCGGCGAGGCGCTCACCGTCGAGGCCCAGATAGGAGGCATAGGTGCGGATGAAACCACGCGTGTAGGCGCCACCGGGGAGGGCGTCCCACTCCTCGTTCTCCATCGCCTGCAGGTAGCGGACACGGATCTTGATCGCGGCCTCGACCTCGGAGAGGTCGACTTTGCGGCGGTTTCGCGCATCGCGAAGCGTGGGTCCGATACCGGTGTCCATCCCGACATTGTGTCCGCTGCGCCCTCCGGGCGCGAAAGATGACTGTTAACCCGCCTCGTCGGCGTCGACCGCGACGGGCTCGGGGCCCCCGCCGCCGCTGAGGACCCGGGAGAGATCCGCCTCGGTGATCAAGACCTGTCGCGGCTTGGAGCCCTCGTAGCCGGAGATGACGCCGCGGCGCTCGAGCATGTCGATCAGGCGACCGGCGCGGGTGTAGCCGACGCGAAGGCGGCGCTGGATCATCGAGACAGAAGCCGTTTCGGTCTGGACCACGGTGCGGATCGCTTCGTCGAGCAGGTCGTCGGCGTCGGGGTCGAACTCACCGTCGCCGCCGTCTCCCCCGGTCTCCTCACGGGACTCGAGCAACTCGGCCGCGAATTCCGGTTCGCCCTGCTTTGCCCAGTGCTTGGTGATCCGGGCGATCTCGTCCTCGGTCACGAAGGCGCCCTGGACGCGCGCCATCTTCGAGGTGCCGGCGCCGCGGAAGAGCATGTCGCCCTGACCAAGCAGCGCCTCGGCGCCGCCCTGATCGAGGATCACCCGCGAGTCCGTCTGCGAGGAGACGGCGAAGGCGATGCGGGCCGGGATGTTGACCTTGATCGTGCCGGTGATGATGTCGGTCGAGGGACGCTGCGTGGCCAGGACCAGGTGGATGCCCGTCGCGCGGGACTTCTGCGCGAGGCGGATGATCGAGTCCTCGACCTCGGCCGGCGAGACCATCATCAGGTCCGCGAGCTCGTCGATCACGCAGAGGATATGCGGCAACGGCGCTTCGCCTGCCTTGGCCCGGGCCCGGTTCAGCTCGGCGAGATTGCGGCAGCGCGCCTCGCCCATGATCCCGTAGCGGTTCTCCATCTCGCCGATCAGGTTGGCGAGCACGTTGGCGGCGAGGCGGGGTGAGGTGACGACCGGGGTGAGCAGATGCGGTACGTGCTCGTAGTGGTTGAGCTCGACCTGCTTGGGGTCGACCAGGACCAGGCGCACTTCGTTGGGCGAGGCCTGCATCAGGATCGAGGAGAGAATCGCGTTGACGCAGCCGGACTTGCCGGAGCCGGTGGTGCCGGCGACGAGGACGTGCGGCATCTTCGCCAGGTCGGTCCAGACCGGGTTGCCGTCGATCCCCTTGCCGAGCCAGGCGACCAGCGGCGAGGTCTTCTCCGGCCGGCCGGCGTAGATGTCGCCGAGGCGGACCAAGCGGCGACGTTTGTTGGGGACCTCGACGCCCACCGCCTGCTTGCCGGGGATCGGCGCGAGGATGCGGATGTCGGTCGAGGCGAGCGCGTAGGCGAGGTCGTTGGAGAGCTCGGTGACTTTCTTCACCTTGGTGCCTGGCGCGAGGCGCAACTCGAAACGGGAGACGTGCGGGCCGCTGACGATGCCGACGATCTTGGCCTCGACGCCGAAGTGGCCGAGCGTCTCGACCAGCTTGCGGCCGATCACTTCGTGGTCGCGCGGGTCGGGGCCCTTGTCCCCTTTGCCCTTTTCGAGCACCTTGGCGGGCGGCGGGCGGTAGTCGATCTGGTCCGATTCCGTGACGCCGCGCTTCTGTCCCATCGGAGTGAGGGACGCCTGCTTGGACTCGGCGTCCGTACCGACCCCAAGCCCCTCCTCGCTGCGGACCTCGACCTCGTAAGCGTGCGGGTTCAGGCCGGCGCCGCCCGGTTCGGGGTCGGAGTCGGTCTCCGGCTCGACCTCCGGCTCGAATTCGGTGGTGACCGGCTCGTCCGCGGCGCTGTCCTCGGCGATCGCAACCGTCGGTTCGAAGTCATCCTCCTCGGGATAGGTGCTCATCACGTCGGTCGGTCCGGCCTGGGTCTCGAATGCCGAGGCCTTCTCGCCGCGGCGCTCCTCGCGCTGCTGGATCGCGGTCTGGGCGATGTCGCGACCGCCGACGAAGGTGTGGCGGACACCACGGCCGACGCCGCGGAAGACGGTCGAGACCGAGGTGCCGGTGACCAACATCGTGCCGGTGGCCAGCATCAGCACGGTCGCGATCCGCGCCCCGACCTGGCCGAAGAGGTATTCCAGGCCGGTTTCCAGCCCGTAGCCGACCTTGCCGCCGTCCCATCCGAAGAAGAGGACGAAGCAGAGATAGACGCCGGCGGCAATCAGGAAGAGGCCGATCAGATCGAGGTGGCGCTGCTGCAGGCCTTCCGGCAGGTGCGGCCGGGGCAGCCGCGATTTGGCTTTGGCCTTGGACTTCGGCTTGCGGCGCGCAGCCGAGCCTCGCTTCTTGCGCACGAACATGCGACCCGCTTCGACAGGCGTCGCGCCTCCCCTGCCCAGGTCAGGAATTGGTCGCGATCAGCGCCGCCACGAATGCGACCATGCCCCCGGTCAGCGAGACCCACAGGGCGGTGGTCAGGCGTTCCATGCCGGCGAAACGGGCGTTGATATCCGACCGCAGTTCGACCACCTCGGCGTGAGCTTCGGTGCGCACCTCTCCCAGCTCGACTCGTATGTCTTTGAATCCCGCCTGCATCTCGGCCCGTACGTCTTTGACCTCGGTCCTGATGTCTTTGACCTCGGTCCTGACGTTCTTGAATTCGGCCCGTACTTCCCTGAATCCCTCCCGCATCTCTGCCTGGAGTTCATCGATCTTTTGGTCGAGATCGGCCATGCTGTCTCCTGTCTCGGCGAGTTCTACTGTCTGCATGATGCCAGACTAGGCGGCCGCGACGCGCGGGTGGTGCGCTGAATGCAAAATGTTTCACACGGGTTTGACTCGGAACCCGCGATTCAGGCCGATTCAGCCGGCGCAGACCCAGGCGCTGCCGCCCGAGTCGGCCCAGATTTCGGCGGCGATGCGGTCCTGTTCGGCCTTCGGCGCGTCCTGCGGGGCGCCCTGGCCGCCGTAGAGATCCCAGGTCGAAGGCAGGATCTGGTAGGCGCCGCCGGCCCCGCTGCTCGGGTTGACCGCGCCGTAATTGCCGCCGGACTCGCACATCACGATGTAGGTCGGGATCGAGAAGGGACCGCCGAGCCAGCGACCGACCGTTTCTTCCGCCGCTTCGCGGCTCGCGGCTTCCGCTGCCTGGATTTCGCTCACCCATTCGCCGATCCGCGATTTGAGCTCCGCCAGCGAAGACGAGCGTTCCGCCGAGAGGGCGTCGAGCCGAGCCGCGGCCTCCTGCGCGCGGCTGCGCACCGAGGCGATTTCGTTGCGGGCCGCGGCAAGCTGTTCGTTATAGGCATCCACGCGAGCCTTCAGGTTCGCGACCAGCTCCAGCTCGTGACGCACGCCGTTCCGCACCTGCTCGACCCGTGCGGCGAGCTCCGTGTCGGAGTCCTCGATCCGCTGCAGGTATTCGCTGCGGACCTCGAGTTCGTTGATGTCGCCCGAGCCGAGCACGATGCTCGCCGTGCTCGGGGTGCCGCTCATGTAGATCGCGACGAGGCGGTTTGCCAGCGCGTGTCGCGCGCGCTGCAGGCGGGCGCGCTCAGCTTCCAGGTGCCGCTGGGAGCGCTCGACCTTGACAGCAAACCGAGCAGCCCGTTCGCGCCCGTTGGCGAGCAGATCGGTGAGATGGCGCTCGCGCGACGCGGCCGCGGCGGCTTCGGCTTCGGTCGCGGCGAGCCGTTCCTGGGTGTCGCGGATCTGCCCCCCCAGCGAGGCGGCTTCTTCCTGCGCACCGCCGACTTTGTCGCGCAGCGCGCCGATGTCCGCGGCGCGGGCGGTGGCGACCGTGAGCAGGGCTAGGGCGACGAAAGCGACTGCGGAGGATCTGCGCACGGGTCCACCTCAGCCCTCGGGGACATCCCGGTTGGCGAGGTAGATCGCGATGCCGATCGCGGCAACGCCGAGACCGGCGCCGATGCGGATCTCCCGCCGGTAGCGGCGTCGCAGGTAGGCGACGGTGAAGCGCAATGCCGCTTTGCCGAGCTTGTCGTACATCAACCTTCCTCCCCAGCCTCGTTGCGCTGCCGGATCCGGTGCGCCATCCGCGACTGCAGCGACCAGAGCTCGATGAAGCCCGGCGAGGCGGTCTGCGAGAAGAGCCCGCCGGACTCGGCGAAGGAGGCCAGATCGGCGTCGTAGACCGCGTTCGGCGAGGAGCGGGTGACGACGCGCACGCCGCCTTTGTAGAGCTTGAGGCCGATCGTCCCACTCACCTGGGCGTTGACCGCCTCCATGTAGGCGTCGAGGTCGGTGCGCAGCGGCTCCCACCAGAGCCCGGCGTAGACCAGGTATCCCCACTTCTGATCCAGACCTGGCTTGAACTGGTTCTGGTGGATCGTGCCGACCAGCTTCTCGAGCTCCTGGTGGGCGGGCAGCAGGATCGCCGCCGCCGGCACCTCGTAGATGTCGCGCACCTTGAGCCCGACGATGCGGTCCTCGATGTGGTCGACGATGCCGACCCCGTGGCGGCAGCCGATCTCGGCGACGCGTTCGAGCAGGTCGACCAGGCCGAGCCGCTCGCCGTTGAGGGCGACCGGGACGCCAGCCTCGAACTCGACCGTCACGGTCTCGGCCTCGTCGGGAGCCAGCTCGGGCCGGGTGACCAGCTGGAAGACGTCGTCCTCGGGCGCGTGGCCAAGGTCCTCGATCCAGCGCCCCTCCGACGAGCGACCCCAGAGGTTGTCGTCGATCGAGTACGGCGCCGCCTCGGTGCCGCCCTTGACGGGGATGCCGTGCTCGCGGGCGTAGGCGATCTCCTCCTCGCGACCCATCTGCCAGGAGCGCACCGGCGCGATCGTTTTCAGCTCCGGCGCCAGCGTGGCGACGGTTGCCTCGATCCGCACCTGGTCGTTGCCCTTGCCGGTGCAGCCGTGGGCGATCGTGTCGCAACCGCTGCGCCGCGCATAATCGACGGCCAGCTCGGCGATCAGCGGCCGGCCCAGAGCGGTGAACAGTGGGTAGCCGCCGCCGTAGAGCGCGTTTGCCTTGATCGCCGGGGCGACGAAGTCGCGGGCGAAGCGCTCGCGGGCGTCGACGACGTGGCACTCGAGCGCGCCGAGCCGCTTCGCCTTGTCCTCGATCACGCCGTAGTCCTCGCCGGGCTGGCCGAGGTTGACCGTCAGGCAGACGACCTCGGCTCCGTAGCGATCCTGAATCCACTTCAGCATCACGCTGGTGTCGAGGCCGCCGGAGTAGAGCAGCAGCACTCGCCGTACCTCGGCGGGGTCGGCCTCATAGCCCGCGGTGCGGACCTCCTCGGGTGGTAGAGCGCTCATTCGGCGGGAATCCCGCCGCTGCCGGTTTCTTCTTCTTCGGGAGTGGTCGTCGTCGGCGCGGTGGTCGTCGTTTCTGTCGTTTCGGTCGTTTCGGTCGTCGTC
>DAIRWC010000106.1:0-6183 GCA_036802505.1 Solirubrobacterales bacterium | reverse complement strand
CAGTACGGCCTCGTGTCCTTTCGCCAGATGGCCGGGCTCGCCACGATCTTCTATGTCGCCGCGGGGCTCATCGGGCTGCTGTTGCTCGCGCTGCGCGCCGATCGCGGCGAGCGGCGAGCGGGAGGGCTGATGGTGGCCCTGGCCGCGGTGACCGTCGTCGGGCCGCTGGCCCTGGCGCTCGTCGCACCCGGCAAGGACTACGTCCTCGCGCGCAATCTGCTGCCGGCGCTGGTTCCCCTGCTGGTCGCGGTGGCGATCGGCCTGACCGCGCGCCGCCTCCGGCGCAGCGGCATGGTCATCGCCTCCGTCCTCGTCGCCTACTCGCTCGGCTTCTGCGTCTGGGTCAGCGTCTCGCCGGCCTGGCAGAGGCCCGACTGGGACACGGTGGCGGCGCGGTTGGGGGAGCCGACGGCGCCGCGGGCGATCGTCCTCTGGACGCTGGGAGCGGCATCGCTGCGCTACTACCTCTCGACCGGCTCCTTCCAGGCGCAGCCGTCCGAAGGCTTCGCCTGGAGCGTGCACGAAGTCGACTTCGTCTCCGACGGCCCGGCGCCGCCCGTCCCCGCCGCTTTGCTCGGGCCCCGCTTCCGGCAGGTCGGCTACGAACAGGCCGGACGTCTTTACGTGAGGCGCTACGCGCTACCCGGCCCCGACCTCGCCCACCTGCGCCTGCGGCGGATCCGCGACGCCGACCTCAACTTCCGCAGCAACGGAGTGCTTCTGGACGGGATTGGACCTCAGTAAGAACGGGAATACGAATGGAGTTATCCTGAGCGTCCCCCCAGCAGAATCCAGCGAGGAGATGGCATGACCAAGACGAAGGCGAACCAGGCTGCGGACCTCTATTCGACCGCCCGAGAGAACCCCTACGTGCAGCGCCTGATCGAGGACGAAGAGCTGCGCGACAGCCTCCGCGACGCCTTCGAGGCCGCCCGTGGCGCCTACGGCCGGGCGACGGGCAACGGCAAGGGCGCGGTCAAGGCCGTCAGCAGCGACAAGAAGGTGCAGAAGGACCTGCGCACGGCCGCGGAAAGCCTGCGCGAGGCCTCGGAGCGCCTGAAGGCGCCGAAGAAGCGCAAGAAGAGCCGCCTCGGGCGCCTCATCCTCTTCGCCCTGATCGGCGGAGCGATCGCTCTCGTCGTCAGCGAGGACGCTCGCAAGACTGTGTTGGATGCTCTCTTCGGCGCCGAGGAGGAGTTCGAGTACACCTCCACCACCAGCATCAACGGCTCCTGACGAAGCCCGGGCGCCGACTGGCGCCACTAGACTGAACTGATGGAGGCTGCGACCAAAGAGCGCGAGCTGAGCGGGGAAAAGGCGCAGCGGATCATCGACGCGATGCGCGAGAGCGTCGCCAAGCGCGGCGCCGCCGGCTCGACTTTCGAGCACGTGGCCCGCGAGGCCGGCGTCAGCCGCGGCCTGCTCCACTACTACTTCGGCACCAAGGAGCGGCTGCTGGTCGAGGTCGTCCGCCGCGATTCCGAGATCCGCGTCGCCCGCCTCGACGAACCGTTGGCGAATGCCGGCACGGCCGGCGACGTAATCGACATCCTGCTTGCCAGCCTCAACGACCTGATCGAGAACGAACCGGCCTTCTTCCTGCTCCTCTACGAGCTGTTCAGCGCCGGCCGGCGCAATCCCGAGATCCAGCGCGAGGTCGGTCAGCTGTTCGATCGCACCCGCTCCCACGTCGCCGAGATCCTCGAGGCGAAGGAGCGCGAGGGCGTGCTCAGCCTGCGCTACGAGGCCGATGCGATCGTCGCCTACCTGTTCGCGGTGGCCGACGGCTTCGCGCTGCAGGCGCTCTCCGACCCCAAGCGCGACATTTCCCCGGCCCTCGCCGCCGGCGCAGCCTCCGCCCGGTTCCTGCTCGCGGGCGACCAGTAGCTCCGTACACCCGGCGCGCGATTGTCGTCGCGCTTATCCCTCGCTGCAGGACCGCTTGAATCTGGCGAGACGACTACGCATCGCCATGAAGGTCGCTCCCCAGTAGATCGTAGACGCCCTGACGAGAAAGACTGGCCTCAGAAGCAATCCGGGTAATCGGAATACCCGCCTTCCGCGCTTCCTGGCAATAGATCCGTAGCTCGGTAGTTGCCTCTCGCTTTGCTACGTCGGCTTGGGCTCGCTTGCGAGCGGCAGCTTTGATTCGCCTGATCGCGGTGGCCTCGTTCATCGCCCCGCAGCCTCGCTGACAAGCCAGTGGCTTGCAAGCCTTCCAAAATCGCCGGTGCAGAGGAGTCTCGATGTCAAGTTTGTTGGCGCCGCGCGGAAACACAAGGGCAGCGACTGTCGAGGAGCCGGACATTACATGGAGTGTCAAGTCACTAGACAAATGAAGCGTTTTGGCTGCCGCGCCCAGCGCTAACCTCGTTAGCAGCAAATTGGCTCTGGAGAGCGGAAAACTCGACGGGAGGTCTACACTCGTCTCATGGCTGGCCATAGAAAGGCAGAAAAAGCGGCTTCCGAATTGCTGGAGGAATGCTGGGACGGCGCCTTGCCAATTGACCCTGTCCGCATCGCGAAATCCTTGGATGTCGAAGTCCTAGACGTCTACTTGAAACGCGACGTATCGGGGGCCCTTGTCAAGAAAAAGGGCCAAGATCCCTCCATCTTGCTTAACGCCGAAGACAGCAGGAACCGGAAGCGATTCACCTGTGCCCACGAGCTGGGTCATTACATTCGTCGAGCGGCGCGACCGGAACAGCAATATGAATACGTGGATTACCGAGATCAAAGATCCTCGACTGGTACTGATGAGGAGGAGCGCTACGCCAATAGCTTTGCCGCGAGCCTCTTGATGCCAGAGGTTGCGGTCAAGGCAATGCACGATCAGGAGATGGCCTCCTTCCGTATGGCGAAGATCTTCGGCGTGTCCCCCGAGTCCATGCAGTACCGACTGGACAACCTCGGCCTCTCCTGAGTCATGGATGAGAGTGAGTCGGTTGACGGTTCCTCTGAACCGGAGGAGTCTTCGCGAGAGTATGTGGAGAAGTCGAGCAAGCTCGCCGAAGCGGGAATTTCTCAGGAAGACCTAGAGAACGCGGTCCCACTGGAAGGGCTCGATCCCCACGACCACAAAGCCCTGGTCGGGATCGATCACTTCCAGGACATCAAGCTCAAGAAGAAATACGCCAACTGGCTGTTGTGGCTCATCACGATCCAGCTTGTCGTTGCGGACGCTGTATTCGTCGTTTATGCCTGGGCGGGAGAAGACTGGCACCTCGATGCGGCCGTAATTCAGGTCTGGCTGGTAGCCACCCTCGTTGAGCTAATCGGCGTCGCTCTCGTCATCACTCGGTACCTGTTTCCCCGCCGGGACCGCCAGACACCAGGCCAATAGTCGTTCTGCGAGGCGGCATGGTCCGGCGCCTTCGCCGCTCTGGGAGGGAAGATGTGACCGCCCTCACAGACTCGTTGGTCCCGCTGCGTAAGGCTGGCTGACCAGCCAATGCGTGAGACGATGACCAAGCTCGCTGGGTTCCTGGGACGCAGGCGGCGCTTTGTGTTGGTCGCCTGGATCGCCACGCTGGTCGTCGCGTTGCCGATCGCCTCGCACCAGACCGATCACCTCACCGGCGGCGGCTTCGACGTCCCCGGCAGCCAGTCGAAGGCGGTCAGCGACTCGCTCGAACGGGACTTTGGCGCACACGCCGACGGCATCGGGGTGTTGCTCAAGGCCCAGCCCAGCGCATCGCCGGCGCAGCGTCGGGCGGCCGTCCTGCGTGTGCGCCGCGCCGTCGCCGGGCTCGACCGGGTGACGCTCTCGCCCGCCGCCGCGCGCCGCGCCGAGGCTCAGTTGCGGCGCACCGGGGTCGCGATGCTGCCACTGCGCAGCGACCGGTCCTCCGACCTGCTGATCGACTCGGCGACGACCCTGCGCAGCGACCTCGACCCCGGCACGGTCGACGGCGGGGTGACCACTTACCTCGCCGGCCAGCCGACGATCTGGGCCGGCATGCAGGAGCTCTCCAAGAAGGACCTCTCGAAGGCCGAGGCGGGTGGCTTCCCGATCGTCGCGCTGATCCTGCTCGTCGTCTTCGGGTCGCTCGCCGCCGCCGCGCTGCCGCTGGCGCTCGGCTTCATCAGCGTGATCGTCACCGGCGCGCTCATCTACTTCATCTCGCTGAACATGGAGACCTCGGTCTTCGTCACCAACATGGCCTCGATGATCGGGATCGGGGTCGCCATCGACTACTCGCTGTTCATCCTCGCCCGCTATCGCGAGGAGCGCGGGGCGGGACGCAGCGAGGAGGAGGCGCGGGCGGAGGCTCTCGCGACCTCGGGCCTTGCGGTCACCTTCTCCGGCCTCGCCGTGATCGTCTCCCTGGCCGGGCTCTGGATGGTCGACAACCAGGCATTGCGCTCGATGGCGCTGGGGGCGATGACCGTCGTAGCCGTCTCGATCCTCACCGCGATCACCCTGCTGCCCGCGCTGATCGCGATGCTCGGCGACCGCGTGCTGCCGGGCGGCGTCGTGGCGCGGGCGCTGTCCTTCTTCAGGCACCGCGTCTTTCGGCGGCCGGATCGGCCGCCGAACGCCGAGTCGACCTTTTGGCAGCGCTGGACGGCGAGTGTCATGGCCCGCCCTTGGACGGCTGTGATCGGGGTCAGCGCGGTGCTGCTCACCCTCGCCATCCCGGTGCTGTCGCTGACCACCGGCACCCAGGCGCTCAGCCAGTTCCCCAAGAACAGCGATGTGCGGGTCGGCAACGAACTTGCCTCCCAGCAGGTCGGCGGCGGCACCGACCCGGTTCAGATCGTCGCCGCATTCAGCGGTCCGGTCGATCGCGCCGCGATCCCCGGCTTCATCCGCACGGTCGAAGCGACGCCTGGCGTCAGCTCCGTGGCGCCGCCGGCCTTTGCCGCCGGCAGCGCCCTGATCCAGGCGACGCCGAGCGCTCCGAGCGAGTCCGACGCGGCGGCGGCGCTGGTCGACCGGCTGCGCGACACGGTCGTGCCTGCGACCCGGCTGGCGAGCGTGGCCAGCGTCGACGTCGGCGGTGAGACGGCGCGCAGCCACGACGTGCGCCGGCTGATCGGCGGCTCGATGTGGAAGATCATCCTCTTCGTCCTAGCGCTCAGCTTCCTCGTCCTGATGGCGATGCTGCGCTCGCTGCTCCTGCCGCTGAAGGCCGTGCTGATGAACCTGCTCTCGATCGGCGCCGCCTTCGGCGTCCTCGTCGCGATCTTCCAGTGGGGCTGGTTCGACAGCCTGTTCGGCCTCGAAAGCCAGGGGGCGCTCGACACGATCAACGTGCCGCTGATCTTCGCTGTCGTCTTCGGCCTCTCGATGGACTACGAGGTCTTCCTGATGTCGCGGATCCGCGAGCGCTACATGGAGCACGGCGACAACGAACGCGCTGTCGCCGAGGGCCTTTCCTCGAGCGCCCGCACGATCTCCTCGGCGGCGCTGATCATGACCTGCGTCTTCGCCGTCTTCTTCCTCACCGGCGTCCCCTCGATCAAAGAGCTTGGGCTCGGCTGTGCCGTGGCGATCGCCCTCGACGCGACCCTGGTGCGGCTGATCCTGGTGCCGGCCGCGATGAAGCTGCTCGGCAATTGGAACTGGTGGATGCCGTCCTGGCTCGACCGCCTGCTGCCCGATTTCTCCTTCGAGTCCGGCAGCGCCGAGCCCGAACCGTCCAACGCCTAATACCCTCCCGGCGATGAGCGAGGAGATCGCCTTCGCCGGAGCGGCGAGGCAGGCGAAGATGGTGCGGTCCGGGGAGGTCTCCCCGACCGAGCTCGTTCAGCTCAGCCTGGACCGGATCGAGCGACTCGATCCACAGCTGAACTCGTTCCGGGTGGTGCTCGCCGAGCGGGCGCTGCTCGAAGCGGAGCAGGCCGAGGCGCGGCTGAGGGGTGGCGACGAGCGGCCACTGCTCGGGGTCCCGATCGCGCTCAAGGACGAAGTCGACCTCGCCGGCGAGCTGAGCACGCACGGCACCGACGCCTATCCGGATCCGGCGCCCGCCGACTGCGAGATGGTCCGCCGCCTGCGCGAGGCGGGGGCGATCGTCGTCGGCAAGACGCACCTGCCCGAGCTGGCGATCTGTGCCTTCACCGAGTCGGCGACCTGGGGGGTGACGCGCAACCCCTGGGACCCGCAACGCACTCCCGGTGGCTCCAGCGGCGGCAGCGCCGCGGCGGTCTCCGCCGGCCTCGTCCCGATCGCGTCGG
>DAIRWC010000105.1:0-6229 GCA_036802505.1 Solirubrobacterales bacterium | reverse complement strand
GCGCAGGATCCTCAGGCCGGCGGTGACGATCGCCGCGGCGACGACCAGCGCGGTGATCGAGTCGAAGGCCACGATGCCGGTGATCTGGACCACCGCGAGGCCGACGAGGACGCCGGCCGAGGTGAGGGCGTCGGTGCGCAGGTGCGCGGCGTCGGCCTCCAGCGCCGGCGAGTCGTCCTCCTTCGCCCGCCGCGAGAGGACCGTGGAGACGACCAGGTTGGCGAGGACCGAGAAGCCCATCACGGCGATGCCGACGCCGAGGGTCTCGACCTGGGACCCAACCACCAGTCGGTGGGTCGCCTCGAAGACGATGATCCCGGCTCCGACCAGGATCAGCATTCCCTCGATTGCCGCCGCCAGGCTCTCGACCTTCTCGTGGCCGTAGGGATGGTCGGCGTCGGCGGGCTCGCCCGCCTTGCGCACCGAGACGAAGGCGATCACCGAGGCAACCAGGTCGATCAGCGAGTGGACCGCCTCGGTGACGATCGCGATCGAGCCGGTGATCGCCCCGGCGGCGAGCTTGATCGCGATCAGGACCAGGTTGGAGGCGATCGAGAGCGCCGCCGCGCCGCTTTTGGTGCGGATCATCTTCCCGCCGGCGCGTCGCGGGCGCTCAGGTGACGCGCGAGCAACCGCGCGGCACGGCCGCGGTGGCTGATCTCGTTCTTCTCCGCCTGGCTGATCTCCGAGTAGGTGCGGGGGTCGTCGGGGCCGGTCGCATCGGGGACGAAGGCCGGGTCGTAGCCGAAGCCGCCCTCGCCGCGGGCGCTCTCGATCAGCCGACCGTCGCAGCGGGCCTCGAAGACATGCTCGGTGCCATCGGCTTCGATCAGCGCTAGCGCGCAGACGTAGTAGGCACCCCGCCCCTCGCCGGCCGCGCCGACCTCGCGCAGCAGCTTTTCCAGGTTCTCCTCGTCGCTGGCGCCCTCACCGCCGTAGCGCGCCGAGTGGATCCCCGGGCGACCGCCGAGCGCCACCGCGCCGATCCCCGAGTCGTCGGCGATCGTCGCCTCGCCCGTCGCCTCGTGCGCCGCCCGCGCCTTGTCGAGGGCGATCGCGGCGAAGCTGTCGCCGTCCTCCGGCGGCAGCTCGACGCCGTCGGGCAGGGGCTCCAGCTCGACCCCGGGCAGCAGTTCGCGCATCTCGCGCAGCTTGTGCTTATTGCCCGTGGCGAAGATCAAGAGAAACTCTCAGGCGCCGGCTACCCGCTCCTGCACCTGGCGCAGCCGCGAGATGCCCATCTCGGCAAGCCCGAGCAACTCGTCGAGCGAGGCGCGAGAGAGCGGCGTGCGCTCCGCGGTCGCCTGCACCTCGACCAGGCCGCCGTCGCCGGTCATCACCACGTTGGCGTCGACCTCGGCGTTCGAGTCCTCGCCGTAGTCGAGGTCGCAAAGCGCCCGCCCGTTGACCATGCCGACGCTGACCGCCGCCACCGATCCGGTCAGCGGCATCGTCTCGATCTTGTTCGCATCGAGCAGCTTCTGCAGGGCCAGGCGCAGCGCCACATAGCCGCCGGTGATCGCCGCGCAACGGGTACCGCCGTCGGCTTCGAGCACGTCGCAGTCGACGTAGACGCTGCGTTCTCCCAGCGCCTTGAAGTCGACGACGACGCGCAGCGAACGACCGATCAAGCGCTGGATCTCCACCCCGCGACCGTCCTGCTTGCCACGCGAGATATCGCGGGCCTTGCGCTCGCCGGTCGAGGCGGGCAGCATCGAGTACTCGGCGGTGACCCAGCCTTTGCCCCGCCCCCCCATCCACTTCGGCACGCTCTCGTTGACCGAGGCGGTGCAGATCACCCTGGTTTTGCCGATCGAGATCAGCGCCGAGCCTGCGGCGCTGGCAACGAAGCCAGGGTCGATGTCGATCGGCCGGATGTCGGCCGGAGCACGGTCGTAGCTACGTGAGGCTGGCATGCCGCGAGTCTGTCATGGGGCTGCCCGTGTTGGCACCGCGACTCACCCCTCCGGCCACACACGCAGCCCGCGCTGGGCGAAGTGCGCGTCGAGGGCGAACGCCTCACCGCCGCCGTCGCGCTCGATCAGAGCGAAGGAGGTCGCGTCGACGTAACTCCACTGCTTGTCACGATGGCGCTCGAGAATCTGCCAGGCCTCGTCCTCGATGTCGGGCTCCAGCCGCACCAGCTCAATCGCCTCGCCGGCCCGGAAGCGGCGACCCCACTCGATCGCCTCCTCGCGCCCGACCCTGACCAGCAGCGCTGTGTAGGTCTCGGCGAAGACATAGTTCGAGGTGAAGAGCGTCGCGCCGGCCTCGATCAGGCTCGCCAGCGCCGCCCGCGCACGCTCGTGCTCGGCCTCCGATTCGTTGCGCAGCGCGACGAACGCGCTGGTGTCGACGAAGACCGACCTCATGAGCCGTAGAGGTCGCGGTCCAGCGTGCTCACGCTCGTACCCTCGCGACCCTTCCCGGGCGCCTCGTCGACGAGGAAGCGAAGCAGTGGGTCGCCGGCGGGATCGGCGAGCCGGCCGCGCTCGGCGTCGATCAACTCGCGCACCACCGCGGCGATGCTGCCGGCCTTGCCCGCCCGCTGCCGCAACCAGCGGTACTGGCCCTCGTCGAGATATAGCTGGGTTCGATGCTTCATGCTGGAATACAGCATAAGCCTAGCGTCGGTCGCCATCGCCGCTCCAAGCCCTCGAATCCCTTTCGGAGGCACGGCGGGCGGAACGGCGAGCGGGGCGGCCCGCACAGCAAGCCGCCCCTCCTCCACCCTCATTTGAACGCCACCTTGTCGACCGCCTCCTTGATCTTGTTGACGATCACGTCGGCGAGCTCGGTCCCCTGTTTGCCGCTGTAGCCCTTCATCGCGGCGACCATCCCGACCATCAACAATGAGACGAGCAGGATCAGGCCGACGTACTCGACCGTTCCCTGTCCCCGCTCGCTCCCAACCAGAACCCGGATCGCCCGCACTCGCCGCTCGATCGCGGCGTGTGCGATGCCCATCAGCGCGTAGATCATCGAAGCCTCCTTTTGGATTTGGCCAGATGCTCCAGGGCCGCGCGTAACGGATCTAGACGTAAACGGACCAACTCTGCGGCCGCAATGTAAAAAGTCTGAAACATCCGGCCGCCTCGCGGAGAGCTTCCATCCGAGGTGATCGTCGGTCGGCACCGCTGGCCCTGCCCCGAGCAGCGCTTCCTCGACGAGCCGGCGCGGATGTCCCTCCTCTCCTCTTACGCACGCGAGCATCCACGGGCCGCCACAGAGCTGGGGCGGGTCTTCGGCCTCACGGACTTGGGCGAGGAACAGATCGCGGAGCTCGCCGAGCGAACCCGTGCGGTCGCTTTCCGGGAGTCACCGTAAGCCGGACCAGCAATGTCAAAAGTCGCTCACGAGCAGCCGCCGGCCCCGACGGCGGGTACGCTCAGCGGCCGATGCGGGTGCTGGTCGTCACCAATTTCGTTCCGGATGCAGCCGCGCCACAGCGGGGCCGGTGGGTGCGCGACCAGGTCGAGGAGATCCGCCGCCTCGGCGTCGACGTCGACGTGTTCAGCTTTCCCCGCGGCTCCAGTCACTACATCCCCGCCGCGCTGCGCCTGCGTCGGCTGCTGCGCCGCGAGAGCTTCGACCTCGTCCACGTCCACTACGGGCTGACCGCTTGGTCGGCGCTGCTCGCCGGCGCTCGGCCGCTCGTCGTCACCTTCCACGGCACCGACGTCCGCCACCCCGTGGTCGGCCCGCTCTCCCGGCGCCTCGCCTGGCGCGCCGATCTCGTCGCCGCCGTCTCAGCCGCCCTCTTCGCACCCGAGGACGACAGGCCGGGCCTCCCCCCCGTGCCCGGCTCCGCGGTCCTACCCTGCGGCCCCGACCTCAGTCGCTTTCGCCCCCTGTCGCGGCTCGAGGCCCGGCGGCAACTCGGCCTCGACCCAAGCGGCCGCTACCTGCTCTTCCCCGCCAACCCCGACCGCGACGAGAAGCGCGTCGATCGCGCCGTCGAGGTGGCGGCGGCCAGTGAAGCCGAGCTGCTCACCGGGGGCGCGATCGATCCTGACCTGATGCCGCTCTGGGTCAACGCGGCGAACGCGGTCCTGGTCACCTCCGACTACGAGGGATTCGGCCTGGCCTGCGTCGAGGCGCTCGCCTGCGACGTGCCCGTTCTCTCGACCCCGGTCGGAATCGCCCCGTTTGCCCTCGCCGGGATCGAGGGGGCCGTCTGCGCGCCTTTCGACGCCGGCGTCTGGTCCGACGCGCTGCGTCCCCACCTGGCAGCGCCCGACCCTCGCATCGCCGGCGTCGCACGCGCGGCCTTGCTGTCGGCGACGCGAATGGCCGAGCGAACGCTTGCCGCCTACGACGACGTGCTCATCCGCTGCAGCGGCGGCAAGTAATAGATTGAGTTGGCGATGAGCGACGAGAAGCGCGACCCCGGCAACGACGCGCCCGGCGCCCAGGTCGAGGCAGCCGAACGGCGGCTGCGAGGGGCGATGGAGGCCGCGGTGGCCGCGGAGGAGCGAGCCACCGCAGAGATCAGGGCACTCGAAGTCGATCTTGAGAAGGAGCGCCAGGCGAGCGCCGAAGCGCTGGAGAAGCTACGCCGGGAGCACGCCGCAGAGCTGGAGCGCGAACGCAGTGCCAAGGACCAGGCGATCGCGGCCGCCGAGAGCCGGCTGGCCGAGATCGAGGCGCAGACCGAGGCTGCCGAGAAGCGGGTCGAAGAGGCCGAACGGCGCACCGCCTCGGCGGCAGGCTCCAGCGCCGACATCGAGGCCCGCGCCCGTGAAGCGGCCGCCGCCTGGCTGCGAGGCCAGGTCGAGGCGATACGCCGAGAGGCGGCGCAGCGATAGCGTCGACATCCGAGTGCGACGTCGCCGTCGTCGGCGGCGGGGCTGCCGGACTCTGGACTGCGCTGCGCGCAGCGGAGGAGGGCGCGGCGGTCTCGGTGATCTCGCGTACGCCGCTCTCCCAGAGCGCCAGCTTCTGGGCCCAGGGGGGGCTCGCCGCGGCGCTCGAGCCCGGCGACTCGCCCGCCCAACACGCCGCCGACACGATCGCCGCGGGTCGAGGACTTTGCCGCCCCTCCGCCGTGCAAACGCTGGTCGAGGAGGCGCCCGCGGCGGTGACCGAGCTGCGCGCGCGGGGCGTCGCCTTCGACCTCAACCCGGATGGTGAGCTCGCGCTCGGCCTGGAGGGCGGCCACGCCCACCGCCGTATCGTCCACGCCGGGGGCAGCCAGACCGGACACGAGATCACGGCGAAGCTGGCGGCGATGGTCGCCGCCGAGCCGCGCATCGCGGTCCGCGAGAGAACCTCGGCCGTCGGGCTGTGGAGCGACGGCGAGCGCTGCCATGGACTGCTGACCGACGGCGGTCCGATCGCTGCGGCGGCGACCGTCGTCGCGACCGGCGGCGCCGCCGCGCTCTGGCGCCGGACCAGCAACCCCCGCGGCGCGATCGGCGCCGGCTCGGTGATGGCCGCGGGCGCGGGCGCCGACCTGGCCGATCTCGAGTTCTGTCAATTCCACCCGACGGCGCTGGCGCTGCCCGGGACTCGCTTCGACGGCCAGTTGATAACCGAGGCGGTGCGCGGCGAGGGGGCGGCCCTGCTCGATGCCGCCGGACACCGCTTCACCGACGAGCTGGCGCCCCGCGACGAGGTCACCGCGGCGATCCTCGACCGGATCGCAACCGACGGCGGCGGCAGCGTGCACCTCGACCTGCGCGGGCTCGATCCCGCGCGCTTCCCCAACATCTTCGAGTCGCTGCGCGAGGCCGGGCTCGATCCAGGCGCCGAGCCCGTCCCGGTCGCCCCGGCCGCCCATTACATGATGGGTGGGATCGCGGTGGACCTCGACGGCCGCTCTTCGCTGCCGGGCCTTTTCGCGGTCGGCGAGTGCTCCTGCACCGGCTTGCACGGAGCAAACCGGCTCGCCTCTAACTCGCTCAGCGAGTGCTTCGTCTTTGGCGGCCGCGCTGCCCGTGCAACGCTGGAGGAGAAGCCGGCAAGCAGTCGCCCGTCCCCCCCGGATTGGCGCTTCCAACCGCCGACCGAAGCGACCCGCGACGCGGTTTGGCGACTCGCCGGACCGATGCGCCAACCCGAGCAGCTGCGCGACCTGCGCGGCGACCCCTACCCACTCGCCGCGGCGATCGCGACCTGCGCCCTGGAGCGGGTCGAGTCGCGCGGCGGCCACCTGCGTGCGGACTGCCCGAGTATCGACCCCGAGCTCGACGGCGTCCACATCGTCTTCGGCCCAGCCGGCGAGACC
>DAIRWC010000104.1:1488-6250 GCA_036802505.1 Solirubrobacterales bacterium | reverse complement strand
CGGCTTCGCGGAGGATCCGGCGCACGCACTCCTCCGCCCAGCCCGCGAGCTCGCCGGCGCTCTCGACCGAGGCGCCTGACATCTGCGCGCGCTCCAGCTCCAGCGCGGCTTCGACCCGCTCGCGGGCGCCGAGCCGGTCGGTCGAGCCGTCGGCGATCAGTGCCGCGGCACGCATCGGCAGCGAGGCGCCGACCGGACCCTGGCCGTCGAGCACGGCGCGCAGGGCGAGAAGATGGTCGCTCAAGCCTTCGGCGGGGGACGGACGCTCGCAGCCCAGCTCGAAGCGGCGCACCGCCCAGGCCAGCGGGCCGGCCGGGTCGGGCCTGGCCTCGAGTGTCTCGGCGAGCTCGACCAGTTGGGCCGTCTCCTCCTCGTTCAGCTTGTAGTCGTCGGCGCGGGGCGCCGGGGCGCCGGTCGCGATGCGGCGCCAGCGGCCCTCGCCGGTGGGCGCGAAGGCGTGCGGACCGAGTCCGACCCCGCCCGCCTTGAAGAGGCGCATGACGCTGATCAGGTCGGCGAGCTGCTGAAGCGCGGCGGCGGCGCTGTCGACCCCCTCCTCCTGCTCGGCGATCGCCAGGAATTGCGGCTCCCAGGCGGCGCGGCCCATGCCCTCGCTGCGCATCGCCTCGATCGGCGCCTCGAAGCTGTCGGCACGGACGAGCTGCATGCCGTGCGGCAGCTGAAGGCGTGCCAGCGGCATCTGCAAACCGACCAGCGGCACGACCACGATGTCGGCCTCGTCGACGTCGCCGGCCTCCGCGTCGAGCACAGCAAGGGCGCTCTCAAGCCGCTCGCGGTCGAGCGAGAACTCGGTGCAGCCGTCCCAGAGCCCGGCCATGAAGATCGTCAGCATCCGCGCCGCCCGCTCACCCGGGTCGGCAGACACGCTCTCCCCTCGCCCCTCCATATAAGGAGCAGCCACGCCAGCCAGCGCGACAGCATCACGCGCAGGCCCAAAAGCAGGCAACGACCGCAGCTCCCCCTCCCGCTCGCGCACAAAGCGCGAGGTCAGCGGCACATAGCTGTGAAAGAAAGCCTCATCCGGCCCCGCCGACTCGGCAACATCAAAAGGAATCTGCTCCCCGCTGGCCACCAGCATCGAGAAGCGAGTTGCGGCCTCAGCAGCAAGCCTTCGAAGCGCCTCGTTGAGCAGGGGATCACGCACATCCCCAGCTTTCCCCCACCGGGCACCGCTCCTGCGCCTGCAAGCCACCTTGCAAAGGTCGCCGGGACTCCCCCACCGGAACTTGTGAGCAGATTGGAGATGCGCCCGAAACGAGCGTTTCAGCGCGGGTTCCGGAGGGGGAGGCCCGGCGACCTACGCCGGGACTGGATCTGCTTCAAGCAGCCAGCGGCTGCCATAGCGCCGCATGTCCTCGATCAGCGGCACCAGCGCCTCGCCCTTCTCGGTCAGCGCGTACTCGACCCGGGGCGGGACCTCGGGGAAGGTGTTGCGGGTGACGATCCCCTCCTCTTCCAGCGCCCGCAGGCGCAGCGAGAGAGTGCGCGGGCTGATCCCCTCCAGCGAGCGCTCCAGCTCGCAGAAGCGGCTGCATCCCTCGGCCAAGTCGCGGATGACGAGGAGCGTCCACTTGCCGCAGACGACGTCGGCGGTGCGGCAGACAGGACATCGGGAGTTGCTCTCGGCGCTCATTTTGGGGCATCCACGCAAGCCGGGGTAGCGTTCGATCGGCTCGCCAAGAACGAGTCTAGCGCCAATGCTTCACTTACTGAAGCGATGGCCGTGTCCAGCGAGCAACCGGCTCAGCTGTGCCCGGTGACCACCGGGCCGAGCTTCAGCACGGTGATCGCGTACCTGTCTTCGCCCTCGCCGTAGGTGAACACCTCGGGAAATCCGGGTTCGACTTCGAGCAGTTGACAGGTTTCGTCGCCGGAGAGGCACTTCGCATCGCCCGCCACCGACCGGACTTCGTTGTTGACCAACAGCAGCGCTTTCCCGGTCGGCTTGTTCCCTTCGCGGGCGGGACCCATGAAGGTGACGACTGGCGTCTTCGCTCCCGGCAACGGCGTCTGCGGCAGCACGCGTTCCCTGACGATCGGATCCTGCTGCTTGCCATCGACGGTCTTGACGATCCTGACGTCGATCGCGAAGGCGTAGAAGACAACGTGTGAGCCGTTCGTCCCGCCGGGCGGGCTCGTGTTCGTGGTCGAGGTCGTGTGCGAGCTTTCCGTCGTCTTCTTCACGGTCGTCGAGGTCGAGGTGGTCGGCGCGGACGAGCCGGCGGACCCCGCACCCCCGCCTTCCGATTCGCCGCCGAGTTGCGCGCCCTTGAGGCTCGGCTTGCCGAAGCTCCTGAACGGGTCGAGCGGCTTGCGCCGCCGCAGGCGCTTGCGGTAGTCGCGCAGGCCCGGGTTCGCCTCGACGACGGTCAGACTCGAGGTGCGGCGACCGCCCGATTCTTTCAGCGCCTGGATCGCTTCCGGTATCGGGATCGGTTCTTCTTCCGGCGACCCCTGGCTGAGCAGGAACGGCGTCGCGACGATCGCGACGAGCACCAGCGCGACCAACGGCAGGAGGCGACGGTCGCGCAGGTCGTAGTAGAGGTCGGCGAGCACGGTCGGCACCTTCAGGTCCGGCATCTTCAGCTCCGGTCCCTTCGGCCGCTTCACGGCGCACCCCCGGTCGTCGCCGCGGCCGGCGTTGCGGAAAGACCGGCGGGGCTCGCCGGCGAGGCGCCGGCGGTCAGGCCCTGTTCGGGCGGGGTCACGTAGGTCGTTACGTTGAATTCGGCGGTCAAAGTGGAGGTGGGGCCCGCTTCGGCTTCCCCGGAGCTGAGCGAGAAGCTGTCGACCGTGATCAGCCGGCCGTCGACCGCGACCTCTTCGTTGCGGGTCTTGACCAGCGAGTCGAGGCCCTTGATGAAGCGCGCGACCTGGAAGAAGGTCCCTTCGAAACTGAGCGTGTAGGGCATCACGGCGAGACCGGCCGGCCCGACGGTGGCCCCCAAAGGCAGCAACGAAGCCGCGGCCTCGGTCGGCGAGGCGCCCGTCGCCGAAGCGGCTTCCGGCGCTTCGCCGGACCCACCTTCGGCGCTCAGCGAGATGTCCTTGAACTGGACGTGAGACCGCTTGGCGATGCTGCTCACCTGGACCAGCAGCGAGGCGGTTTCGTCGCCGGCCGGAACGGCCTTGCCGAGGACGACGAGCTTCTGGTAGTCGACCGGGAACTGCTTGCGGGCTTCTTCAGCGCTCGCGATTTCGGCTTCGTGTTCGGAGAGGAAGGTTTCGACCCGTTCGATCTGGGTGCTCAGCTTGGCCGCTTCTTCGCGCTTGGGACTGAGCAGCAGCACCCAGAAGGCGATCGCCAGCGCGGCGACGACGAGCATCGCCACGATCGTCATGCTGCCCGATTTCTTCAGCGCCTTCATCCCCGCTCAGCCGCCTTCCGGTTCTTTGCCGGAGCTTTCCGAGGTCTCGCCGGACGCCGCCTGGGCAGCTTCCGGCGCGGCTTCGACCGGCGCTGCCGCTTCGCCTTCGGGCGCCGGCACGGGCGCCGCGTCGAAGGCGACGACGAGCGTGAACTGGACCGTCGCCGATCCCCCGCCGCATTCTTCTTCGCCGGAGCCGCTGCTTTCGACCGTCGTTTCGGTGGACTGGACGCCCACCCGCGTGACGCCGTCGATCTCCTTCAGCGCGGTGACAAAGCCCGCCACGCCGGCGTACCCGTCGGCGCAGCCGCTCATAGTCAGCGACGGACCGGCCACGGCGAGTTCGCCGCCACCGCTTTCGGAGCCTTCCCCTTCGCCGCCGGCGCCGTTGGCGCTCAGTTCGGTCAGCGAGACGTCGCTCGGCAGGACGAGCGACAGCTCGCGCAAGACCCGTTCCCAGTCGAAGCGGCTGTCGGCGAGGCTCTGCACCGTCGCCACCCGCTGTTCGCTAAGTGCGCGGAACTGGGTGTAGGAGGCAAGCCTGGCCGCATGCGCCGAGGCGGCGGCGTCTTCGCGCTTCAGCGTGGTGACTTCGTCCTGGCGTTCGGAGATCTCGTTGCCGGTGAGGACGAGGAGGGCGACGCCGACCAGCACCGCGACCAGCCCGCCCATCACGATGTAGGCGAGCGGCCCGGTGCGCAGCGGCGCCTGGTCGCCACGGCGATCCTCGGCCGGAATCAGGTTGACGGGGCGCATCGCTCTACTGCTCCAGGGCGAGGCCGTAGGGAAGGGTGAGTCGCGCGGCCGCCACGTCCTCGAAGGCGCCGAGCGCCGCCGGGCGCGGAGCGGCGATCGGCAGGCCGAGCTCGGCTTCCATCCGCACCGCCAGGCCAGGTATCGCGCTGCCGGGACCGCAGAGGACGATCCGCTCAACCGGCAGGGCCGCCTCCTGGGCGCCGTAGTAGTCGAGCGAAAGGCGCATCTCGTCGAGCAGGTCGCCGACGCCCTCTTCGAGCGTGCGGCGAACCTTGGCGACGATCACGGGGTCGCCCTCGACCTCCTCGACCGCCCGCTCTAGCCCGACGTGGGCAAGCCACTGCGTGGCGTGTTCGGCGCTCAGCTCGAGCGAGCCGCCGAGGGCCTCGGCGGTCGCCTCCAAGCCGGCGTGGGAGACGCGCGTGAAGAGACATGAGCGACCGCGAGCGACCGCGAGGTTGGTGACGTCGCCGACGCTGCAGTAGAGGACGGCCGTCGTCGGGCGGGCCATTCCGGGCTCGGCGACCGGAACCTCGCTCTCGGCAAGGGCGCGGATCATCGCGAAGGCAGAAAGGTCGACTCCGACCGGCTCCAGACCGGCGCGGCGGATCGGCTGG
>DAIRWC010000104.1:0-1478 GCA_036802505.1 Solirubrobacterales bacterium | reverse complement strand
GCGGTGCCTTGCCCTCCTCGGCCGGCACGCCGCCGACGACCTGGTGCTCGAGCACGGCCTGATCGAGCGGCATCGGCATCTGCTCCTGAGCCTGGAAGCGGACCGCCGCCTCCATTTCCTCGTGGTCCTCGATCGCCGGCAGGCGCACGGTGCGCACGACGACGCGCTGGTTGCCGACGCCGAGGCGGACGCGCTTGCCCAGCTTGTGCTCGGCGAAGAGCTCCTTCAGGGAACCGGCGAGGCGGTCGGCGTCGAGCACCTCGCCCTCGTGGAAGGTGCCGGGGTCGAGCGGGCCGATCGCCGAGGCGCTGATCGAGACGGAGCCGTTGCTGGTGACCTCGGTCGCGGCGATGCTGCCCGCCTCGATGTCCAGGCCGACGACGTTGTTCGTCTTCGGCTTGGAAAGTCGCAGCGTAGGCATGCTTGGCATGCGAGGCAGGCTGGGCAGGCTGAGTTCAGGGCTTGAAATACGCATCCGCCCTCCCTGGATCGACAGAAAGGCCGCAGACCTTTCGCCTTGCAACTACTCATTTCTCGAAGAACCTGGACGGACGATGGACAGTTGTGTCCCCCAGAGGGGATACAAGGCTCCATTCTGGCGCTAGAAGGTGCCCAGATACCAGTCGACGAGCTGGTCGCCGGCGAGCAGGCCGACGACGCCGCCGAGGGCGAGGAACGGGGCGAAGGGGATCGCCCGCTTGCGCGCCGAGGCCCCTTCGGCGGCGATCATCGCCAGGCCCACGGCAGCACCCGCCAGCAGGGCGACGAAGATCGCCGGGGCGACGTTACGGCCGAGGAAGAGTCCCATCGTCGCCGCCAGCTTGACGTCGCCGAGGCCCATCCCCTTCGGGTAGGCGAGGGCGACGAGGAAGAGCAGGCCGCCGGCCGCCGCGGCGGAAATCGCCCTCTCGACCAGGCTGCCGGGATCGGCGACGGCGGCGATCGCCACGGCGAGCGCCGCCCCGACGATGAGGATCTTGTTGGGGACGATGCGCCGCTCGAGGTCGGTCAGGGTGACCGCCAGCAGCACCGTGACGAAGACGAGCCCGAGCGCGATCTGGCCGGGGTCGTCCCAGAGGACGAGGACCGTGGCCGCGTAGAGCAGGCCGAGGGTCAGCTCGGTCAGCGGGTAGCGTGGCGAGATCCGCACGCCGCAGCAGCGCGCCCGACCGCGCAGCAGCAGCCAGGAGAAGACCGGGATGTTGTCGTAAGCGGCGATCTGCACCCCGCAGGCGGGGCAGCGCGAGCGCGGCCCGACGACCGATTCGCCGCGCGGCACGCGGTAGGCGACGACCGTCGTGAAGCTGCCGAGCAGGAGCCCCCCGAGGAAGGCGAAGACCGCGGCGGGGGCCATCGCTCAGCCGCCCGGAACTTCGCCCGAGGCGCTTTCGAGCGGCGTTCGGGTGTCGACCTCGAGCCGGGTGGCGTAGTTGGGGTGGTCGTACATGATCGGGATCGCGTCGGCGGGGGTGTTGGCG
>DAIRWC010000103.1:0-6360 GCA_036802505.1 Solirubrobacterales bacterium | reverse complement strand
CAGGCGATCGCCAGCGAGCGGGCGACGTTGTTGCCGTCGCCGACATAGGCGAGGCGCAACCCGTACAGGTCGCCGAAGCGCTCGCGCAGGGTGAGCAGGTCGGCGAGCGCCTGGCAGGGGTGGTGAAGCGGGGTGAGCGCGTTGACGACCGGCACCTCGGCAGCGGCGGCGAGCTCTGCGACGGCCTCATGGGAGCCGGAGCGGATCACGATCGCGTCGAGGTAGCGCGAGAGCACCCGGCCGGTGTCGCCGGGCGACTCGCCGCGGGAGAGCTGCATTTCGTCGCCGCGCAGGACGATTGGCGTCGCCCCCAGCTCGGCGACGCCGACCTCGAAGGAGATCCGCGTCCGGGTCGAGGGCTTCTCGAAGACCAGCGCGACGCTGCGTCCGGCCAGCGGAGCGTCCGGGGCGCTTTCTTTACGTATAGCGTCAGGAACGCGCCCCGCCGCGCGCGATGCTTTCAGCTCGGCGGCCAGATCGAGCAGCTCGGAGAGCTCGAAGGCTCCCAGCTCTTCGCCGGTGAGGAAGTCGCGCTTGCTCAAGCCGCGGATACTACGACCGTGGAACTTACCGCCATCTCCTGGAACCTCTTCCACGGGCGCGACTTCCCACCCGACCCGGCGCTGCGCACCTGGCGCTCGCGTCTGTTTCGCGTGACCGAGCGCAACGAGACCCACCTTCAGGTCAACCGCAACCTGCTGCCCGAGTTCTGCCGCTTGCTGGCCGGGACAGAGTGGGACTTGGCGCTGCTGCAGGAGTGCCCGCCGCGCTGGTGGCGGCCGCTGGCGGTCGCCTGCGGGGCCGAGGCGCACGGCGTCCTCACCTCGCGCAACTCGCTCAGCGGTGTGCGCACGCTCGCCGCCCGAGTCAACCCCGACCTGATCGCCTCCGGCGAGGGCGGCTCGAACCTCACCCTGGTCCGAGGCGCGGGGATCACCGAGCGGCGCGAGCTGACGATCCACAGCGGCCGGCCCGAGCGGCGGGCGATGGCCTTCACCCGCACCGGCACAGGCACCTGCGTCGCCAACCTGCACGCGACCAACGACCAGCCCAAGCTGGCAGTCGAGGATGTGCTGCGCGCCACGGAGTCGGCGCGCGATTGGGCGGGCGAGGCACCGTTGCTGTTCGGCGGCGACCTCAACCTGCGACCGGCCGAGGACCCGACGGTCTTCGAGGAGCTGCACAAGCGCTTCGGACTCGGCGCCCCGACGGCGCCCGACGCGATCGACCACATCCTCGCCCACGGGTTTAAGGTCATCTCCCCCCCGACTCCATGGCCCCCCGAGCGACGCGAGCTGCATGAGGGCAACCGCGCCCTCCGCCTCTCCGACCACGCCCCGGTAGAGGCACGTTTCGCTCCACTCACGACAAGGTAATGAGATAGTCAGTCCCCCATACCCAGCAGCGAGACAGGAGGCAACTGAGCATGGCCGCGAAAAAACAGTCGTCCGGCAAAGCGACGAAAAAAGCGAAAGCCGGGACGCGCGCCAAAAAAGCGTCCGCTCGCAAACCGGCTTCGAAATCGAAAGCCAAAAGCAAAGCGAAACCGAAAGCCGCCAAAAAAACGGCTGGCCGGAGCAACGTCACCGGCCTCGACAAGAGCGTCGAGCAGTTTCGCGAGAGCCTCGAACACAGCGTGACCCTGAGCCGCGACCGCCTCCAGGAGGTCGTCGACGACGCCGTCAAGCGGGGGCGGATGACCCGCGGCGACGCCGAGAAGATGGTCTCCGACATGATCAAGCGCGGCCGCCGGCAGACCGACGGCCTGCTCAAAGAGCTGGAACGGCTGGTCAAACAGGCGCGCAAAGAGGTCGGCGGCCGGGCGGCGCCGGTGCGCAAACAGGCGACTCAGGCCGCGCGCCGCGCGCGCAAGAAACTGGGTTAGTGACCCAAGCGCCCGGCCAAACGAAGGCGGCACGGCCGAAGCGCGGCGAGCTGCTCGAGGTCGAGATCGACTCGCTCGCCTTCGGCGGGCGGGGGGTCGCCCGGATCGACGGTTACGTGGTCTTCGTCTCCGGCGGCCTGCCGGGGGATCTGGTCCGGGCCGAGATCACCAAACCGAAGGGGCGCTTCGCCGAGGCGCGGGCGGTCGAGCTGCTGCGGCCCGGCGCCGACCGCGTCCCCAACCGTTGCCTGCACGAAGGCGAGCCGTGCCCCGGCGCACCGTGGCAGGGCCTCGCTTACGAGCAGCAGCTGATCCACAAGCGCGACCAGGTCGACGAGGCATTGCGGCGGATCGGCGGCCTCGACGGCTTCGAGCTGGAGGAGATCGAGCCGGCGCAGGAACAGTGGCGCTACCGCAACAAGCTCGAATACTCCTTCGGCGCCCGCGACGAGGAGACCGTCCTCGGCTTCCACGCCAGTGGCCGCTGGGACCTGGTCGTCGGGGTCGAGGACTGCCTGCTCGCCTCCGAGCGCGGCAACGCCGCCCGCAACGAGGTGCGCGAGTGGGCACGCGAGGAATCGGTGGCCCCCTACGACCGGCCCGCCGGCACCGGCGTGCTGACCAACCTGGTCGTGCGCGAGGGACGGCGCAGCGGCCAGATCCAGACCCGCCTCGTGACCACACAGAAGCGCTTCCCCAAGCCCCCGGTCGACCTGCACACGGTGATCCAGGACGCCTCGGGCGGCAGCGAGGGCCCCACAGGCGTGCTCGGCGAGGAGATGCTGCGCGAGCAGCTCTGCGGGCTCGACTTCGAGATGTCCTACAACGCCTTCTTCCAGACCAACACCGAGATGGCCGAGCGCCTCTACTCGGTGGCCGCCGAGTACGCCGGGCTGAGCGGCGGCGAGCGGGTCTTCGACCTCTACTGCGGGATCGGCACGATCGGCCTGACGATGGCCGCCAAGGCAGGTGAGGTCTGGGGGCTGGAGATCGTCCCCGACGCGATCGCCGACGCCGAGCGCAACGCCGAGCGCAACGGGATCGAGAACGCCCGCTTCATGACCGGCAGCGCGCGCACGGGGGCGCGACCGCTGGTCGAGGAGGCGGGCAAGCCCGACGTCGTCCTGCTCGATCCCCCCCGCCCCGGCCTCTCGCAGAAGATCGTCCGCCGCGTGCTCGAGTGCGAGGCGAAGCGGATCGTCTACGTCTCCTGCAACCCGACCACGCTGGCCCCGAACGCCGCGCAACTGGTCGAGGCGGGCTATACCCTGCGCCGCGTGAAACCGGTCGACATGTTCCCCCAGACTCCGCACATCGAGTGCGTCGCGGTCTTCGACAAAGCCGGAGGAGGAAGCTGATGCCGCGCGGCTTCGGCGTCGCCGCCGGCCTCGACCCCGAGGTGGCGCGGCCGCTGGCCGGGCGCTGCGCCGAGCTCGGCTACGACTCGGTCTGGTCCAACGACCACCCGGGGGCGAAGGGGCTGGAGACGCTCGCCGAGTTCGCCGCCGCGGCTCCCGAGCTCGACCTCGGCGTCGCCGTGATCGCACTCGACCGTACCCCGCCGCAGGAGATCGCCGCCGACATCGAGCGGCTCGACCTCGACCGCTCGAAGCTCTGGCTCGGCGTCGGCGCGGGCTTCTCGGAGAAGCCGCTGACGCGGATGCGTGAGTCGTTGCCGGAGCTGCGCGAGACACTGCCCGGCGTCCGCCTCGTCCTCGCCGCGATGGGACCGAAGATGTGCGCCCTCGCCGGCGCCGAGTTCGACGGCGCCTTCTTCAACTGGATGACGCCCGAGTTCGCCGCCCGCGCAAGGCTCCAGGTCGAGGCCGGCGCCGAGGAGGCAGGGCGCGAGTCACCGCCGGTCTTCGGCTACGTCCGCACCGCAGTGGGCCCCGACGCCGCCGAGCGCCTCGCCAAGGAGGAGTCCTTCTACCGCGACCTCCACGCCGGCTACCGCAACCACTTCGACCGCCTAGCAGAGCCCGAGGGCACGGTGGGCGTAGCGGCAGCTAACACCGACACAGCCCGCAAGCTCCTCGCCTCCTACACCGCCTTGGACACCGTAGTAGTCCGAGGCCTCGCCTCAGCTACCGCGGAAGCGATGGGCGCCGTCGCCTCAGCCGCGGCACCGTCACCAGCCTGAATCGTCGCACGCGCTCGCGAGGAGGGACGGGGGTGTCCCCCTCGGGCAGCGGCGTCCTGTTTTTCGCACAGCAGGGTCGGCGAGAGAGACAGTCTCCAAGGCGAAAAACCCAGCAACCGAGGGGGACACCCCCGTCCCTCCCCTTCCCAAACCGCTAGTACGGCGGCAGGTCCTCGTACCAGTCCCCGAGCGTCTTGAAGGAGCGCCAAAAGCGCGCCTTGGCGTTCTCTTCGTCGAGCGACTCGTCGATGTCGGGGGTGTAGAGGGCGTCGATGGTCGGGGTGAAGGCCTGGATCTCGCCCGCGCGAGGCTCGATCTCACGCGAGAGGGGAAGCTTGAGGCCGTTGAGGACGCGCAGGGCGGGCTCGCCCATCACGACGACGATCTTCGGCTGCACGATCGCCAGCTCCTCGACGACGCGCCGCACGCACTCCTCGGCGGCCAGGTCGGGCTCGGCGATCGGACACTTGACGCAGAGCGTGCCGTAGACGACCAGCGGGTCGATCCCCAGCCGTTTGAAGCTTTTCATCAGCGCGTTGCCGGCGCGGCCGTAGAAGGCGACCCCCTCTTCGATCTCGGCGACGCCGGGGGCGTGCTTGATCATGAAGACGTCGGCCTGCGGGTGGCCCGAGCCCAGCACCGGCATCAGCTTGCCGCGCGGGCAGTGCGGGCACTCCTGCAGATCATGGGTCATCTGGTTGAGCTCGCGGATCGCTCGCTCCAGGTACTTCTCTCTTATCTCGTCGTCGGTCGCCGGCATGCTCGGCGATCTCTTTGACGGCTCGGGCGCGGCTCCTTTCGCGCGAGCCTCCTGCATCAGCTCTTGCTCGCGGTCCGCCCGTTCGAGCGCCGCTTCCCGCGCGGCCGCCCGCCCCGCACCGGCTTGGCGTCGGGGACGCTGCGCTTCGGCGCCTTCGGCCGCCCCGCGGTCTGCAGCAGCTTCAGCGCCTGCACATAGACGAGGTTCTTGTGCTTGCGGGTGATGTCGGCGTCGCGCATCGCCTCGAGGAACTCGGCAGGCCCGTCGAACTCGTGGATCCGCACCCGCACGCTGCCCAGCCCCTGGGCGACGTGGCTGTCGGAGCCGGCGCCGGAGACGATCCGGTACTTGCGGGCGAAGCGCTCGGCCTCTTCGTTGAAGGCGGTCAGGGCGACCCGCGGGTTGAAGACCTCGAGGATGTCGATCTCCTCGACGATCTCGATCAGGTGCTCGTAGTCGGGGACCGAGTGGAAGCGGTCGAACGGGTGGGGGACGTAGACGAGGCCCCCCTGGGCGCGGATCGCGGCGATCGTCTCCGCCATCGTCATCCCCTTGGGGATCTTCTCCTCGAGGAAGAGGCCGATCACCTCGCCCTGCTCGGCGGTCTTCACCTCCTCGGCGACGATCACCTCGATGCCACCCATCTCCGCCGCGATCCGCCGCGCCTCCAGCGCCCCGGAGACCTCGTTGTGGTCGGTGATCGCGATCGCGCCGAGGCCGCGGTCGCGCGCCGTCTCCAGCAGCACCTCGACCGGCGTCGCGCAGTCGGGCGAGTGGTCGGTGTGCATATGCAGATCGACCTCGATCAAGGGACGCCCGGCGATCCGGCCGCGCACCTCCCGGTTGCCCACAGGGTCGTGCCGGCGGGCGAGCAGGCGCCGGTAGATCGCTTCGAACTCAGCCGCGACGGCAGCCCAGTCGCGCCCATCCCCCGCCGGTTCGACCAGCTCGTAGGGGCCTGGGAAGTAGCTCTCCAGCAGCTCGCCGGTGGCCGGGGTGGCGACCGTGCGGGCGTCGAGGCGACCGAAGAAGATCTCGACCAGCGGCCGCGCCACCTGGGTCGAGAGCACCCGCTCCTGCGGTTTGTGGAAGGTGGCGACGTTGAGCGAGTAGGAGTGGCGCAGCGCAGCCGAGGAGACGCTCGGCGCGAACGGCTCGTGGACGTGGACGATGTCGGGTGGGTTGGAGCCGAGCAGGCGCTTGGTCGAGTCGCCGGCGAAGACGCGCCGCACCTCGTGACCGCGCCGCTCCAGCTCCTCGGACACCCGCCCGACGAACTCGTTGACCCGGTTGGCGGTACCCCGCCGGTGGGGCGTGACCTGGACTATCGAGAGCGGCTCAGGAGCCAACGACCGCTTGCGATTTGCTCCGCGCGTGGGCGGCGATGAACTCCTCGGTCTGCTCGCGCGCCTCGTCGTCGGGGCGCTGGCTGTGCGGCGACTTCATCAGGTAGCTGGACGGGCCGTCGAGCTGGCCGGCGATGCCGTTGTTCAGCGCCAGCTTGATGATCCGCACGGCGTCGATCACGACGCCGGCCGAGTTCGGCGAGTCCCAGACCTCGAGCTTGAGCTC
>DAIRWC010000102.1:6040-6446 GCA_036802505.1 Solirubrobacterales bacterium | reverse complement strand
GGTGCGGGCCGGGTTGGTCGAGCGTCACGCGCGCCACCTGTTCAGCCTCGACGGCGAGACGATCGACTCGCAGCTTGCCGGCCTGCTGGACGGCCGCAGGCTGGCCCTCGCCGAGTCCTGCTCCGGCGGTCTGTTGGCGGCGCGGATCACCAACCTGCCGGGCGCTTCGGCCTACTTCGTCGGCGGTGTCGTCGCCTACTCGAACGAGGCGAAGGCGGAGTTGCTCGGCGTCGATGCCGCCTTGATCGAGGACTGCGGCGCCGTCTCACCCGAGGTGGCGGAGGCGATGTCGCGCGGCACGCTCGAGCGCTTCGGTGCCGACGTCGCCGTCTCGATCACCGGCATCGCCGGCCCCGACGGCGGCACGGAGGAGAAGCCGGTCGGCTACGTCTGCTTCGACGCCCGC
>DAIRWC010000102.1:0-6030 GCA_036802505.1 Solirubrobacterales bacterium | reverse complement strand
CGCGCTCGAAATAGATCAGCCCGGCCTCGCCCGGCGGCAGGTCGTTACCGTCTTCGTCGCAGATGTGCAGGATGCCGACGCCCGCCTTGCCGACGGCACCGCCATCGCCCGCGACCCGGTGATCCCCGGGGGCCGCGACGACATCCGCGAACGCTCCGCCCTGGTCGCGATGCACCTGTTGCGGACCCTGCTCGGCGACGTCGATCCACCTCTGTAGGGAAGGCGTCACAGACTTTTTCCAATTGCGCCTTGTTCCGTGTGTCCTGGCCGCGTAGCGTCGGCGATATGGCGAAGGAGAATTTGAAGAGCCCGCGGGCACGATTGTTCGTCGCCCTCGACCTGCCCGATCGGGTGAAGGCGGAGCTTGGTGAGTGGGGGAGGACGGCGCTCGCTGATCCCGCGCTGCGCCCGGTCAAGCCCGAGGCGCTCCACATCACGCTTGCCTTCCTCGGCTACCTGCCGGAGAAGGAGATACCCCGTCTTGTGGCGATCGTCGAGGCGAGCCGGGCGCCCGCGCCCACGATCGAGTTGGGCGATCCGGTGCCGCGACCGGAGCGCGGCCGCTCGCGCCTGTTCGCATTGCCGGCCGAGTCGCTTGCCACGATCGCCCTACAGAGGACGCTTGAGGAAAAGTTGGTCGTGGCTGGCCTGTTCGAGCCGGAGAAGCGGCCATTCTGGCCGCACGTGACCGTCGCCAGGGTTCGACCGGAGGGACACGGCTCGCGGCGTCCAGCGCGTGTCACTCGGCTTCCCGGCGGACTTCCGAAAGGTCTGTTGCAGCCTTTCGATGGCGTCCGATTGACGCTCTACCGTTCGCAAATCCAGCCGCAGGGTGCGCAGTACACCCCGCTGGCGCAAGTCGAGCTGCCCATAGACGGGCGGCAGTGAGGTGGAAGAGATGGCAGACAAGAAAATCGCCCTGAAGGACGCCTCGGCCAAGGAGGCGAAAGCCAAGAACGCGGCGCTCGAAGCGGCCGTGACCCAGATCGAGCGGGACTTCGGCCAGGGCTCGCTGATGCGCCTAGGCGCTGACGCGACGATCAAGATTCCGGCGATCCCGACCGGAGCGCTCGCGCTCGACCTGGCGCTGGGCATCGGCGGCGTCCCGAGGGGACGGATCGTCGAGATCTTCGGACCCGAGTCCTCGGGCAAGACGACGCTGATCTACCACATCATCTCCGAAGCCCAGGCCCGTGGCGGGATCTGCGCCTTCATCGACACCGAGCACGCGATCGACCCGAGCTACGCCCGCAAGATCGGCGTCGACACCGACGAGCTGCTGGTCTCCCAGCCCGATTACGGCGAGCAGGCCCTGCAGATCGCCGATCGCCTGATCGCCTCCGCCGCGATCGACGTGGTCGCGATCGACTCGGTTGCGGCGCTGACGCCGAAAGCCGAGCTCGACGGGCAGATCGGCGACACGACCGTCGGTCTCCAGGCCCGCTTGATGTCGCAGGCGATGCGCAAACTGGCCGGCAACCTCAACCGGACCAACACCGTCTGCCTCTTCACCAACCAGATCCGCGAAAAAGTCGGCGTCCAGTTCGGCTCGCCGGAGACGCAGCCCGGCGGCCGGGCGCTCAAGTTCTACTCCTCCCAGCGCCTCGATATCCGTCGTATCGAGACCCTCAAGGAAGGTACCGAGGCAGTCGGCAACCGGGTCCGGGTCAAAGTCGTCAAGAACAAGGTCGCCTCGCCTTTCCGCCAGGCCGAATTCGACATCGAGTACGGGGTCGGCATCTCGCGAGAGGGCGGCCTGCTCGACTTTGGCATCGAGCACGACCTGGTGCAGAAATCCGGCTCGTTCTTCTCCTACGGCAAGACGCGGCTCGGTCAAGGGCGCAACAACGCCAAACAGTTCCTCGCCGAGAACCCCGAGATCGCAAGCGAGCTCGAGACCAAGATCCGCAACGCGCTCGGCATCGGTACCGAGAACGTCGTGCCTGTGGCCGAGGAGACGGCGCCCGCGGCTGATTCAGCGATCGAGCCGGTGGCCGAGGCCCAGGCCGCATAGCCGGTTAGACAGACGCGTCTATAGGAGTAGCCTCTGGCGTAGATGAAGATCAGCATGCCGCCGTGGAATTGGTCACGCGGCAACGGATCGGGGCCAGATCTGGTTCTGAACCGGCTGGAGGCGCTGGACGCACAGCTCGGTGAGCTGAGGCGTGCCGAGCTGGAACGGATTTCCTCGCTGAGCGCAGACGAGGCCCGCCAGATGCTCATCGACGAGGTCGAGGTGGACGCCCGTCGTCGAGCCGGTTTCACCCTGCGCAAGATCGAGGAGGAGACCCGTCGGGAGGCGGAGAGGCGTGCCCGCGGCATCCTCGCCACCGCGACCCAGCGCCTCGCCGGGCCACATGCGGTGCGAACGACGACCCAGCTGGTTCAGCTGCCGAACGACGAGATGAAGGGCAGGATCATCGGTCGCGAGGGGCGCAACATCCACGTGCTCGAGCAGCTGACCGGGGTCGACATCATCGTCGACGACACGCCGTCCGCGGTGCGCATCTCGAGTTTCGACGGGATGCGCCGCGAGATCGCCCGCCTCACCCTCGAGCGGCTGATCGCCGACGGTCGCATCCATCCTTCCCGCTGTGAGGAGGCCTTCGAGCAGGCGACGAGGGAAATCGAGGATCGAGTGGTCGAAGAGGGCGAGCGGGCAACGCTCGACGCCAACGTGAACGGCCTCCATCCGCACCTGATCGATCTGCTCGGCAAGTTGCAGTTCCGCACCAGCTACGGGCAGAACGTGCTCGGCCACCTGGTCGAGTCCTCCTACCTGGCTGCGCTGATCGCGTTGGAGCTCGGTGCGGCCGCCGACATCGCCCGACGAGCGGCGTTGCTGCACGACATTGGCAAGGCGGTCGACCATGAGGTCGAGGGGACGCACGCGCAGATCGGTGCCCGCCTCGCCCGTCGTTACGGCGAGAGCGAGGAGGTCGCGCACGCAATTGAGGCCCATCACGACGAGGTCGAGCCGCACTCGGTCGAGGCAGTGGTGGTGCAGACCGCGGATGCCATCTCCGGGGCGCGGCCGGGTGCCCGCGGCGACACGCTTGAGGAGTACGTGGCTCGCCTCCACGAGCTTGAGCAGCTCGCCTCGCGCCACGCGGGGGTGGAGAGGGTTTACGCGATGCAGGCCGGTCGTGAGATGCGGGTCATGGTCGATCCCGGCGCGGTCGACGACGAGCGGGCGGCGCTGATCTCCTATGAGATCGCCGCGGCGATAGAGCGCGAGGTCTCCTATCCGGGCCGGATCAAGATCACCGTCATCCGCGAGAGCCGCGCCACCAGCTACGCGAGGTGAGCCCCGTTCCCGGCGGGCTCGCTCCGCCGTCCTCTCTGGATAGGATTCCGGCCGCATGGACAACGGAACCGTCTTCTATGTAGTCGGACCCCTTCTCGCCGTCTCGGCGGTCGTGGTCAGCTTCATCGGTCTGCGCTTCGAGAATTTCCCCGGCCGGTTCACCCCTGTCGTCGTCCTCTGGTTCGTGATCCTGGTCGGCGGCGCGACGACCTTTGCGGTGCTTCACGGCAAGGACGAGCAGGAAGCCAAGGCGGCAGAGGTCGAAAGCGCCGGCGAAGAGTTCACCGAAGCGGAGAAATCGCCGCCACTCGACTCCGGCGAAGCCAGGGGCGCCGGAGAAGCAAAGCCGGAAGAAGCCCAGGCGAAGGGCCCGGGCGGGACGCTGAAGCTGGCGGCCGATCCCACGCAGATCGCTTTCGACACGACGACGCTGACCAGCAAGCCGGGGAAGGTCACGATCGACTTCGACAACCCCTCGGCGCTCGAACACGACGTGGCGATCGAGCAGGACGGCAAGCAGATCGCGATTTCCGAAACGATCGCCGAAGGCAAGACGTCGGTCAGCGCCGATCTCGCCCCCGGCACCTACACCTTCCTCTGCACGATCCCCGGCCATGCCGAAGCAGGCATGGAAGGAACCCTGACGGTCAAGTAGCGCCCCCCGCGCTAACCTCGCGGTTGTGAGCGCCAAGCGGTACCACGTCACCACGTTCGGCTGCCAGATGAACGTGCACGATTCCGAGCGGATGCAGGGGATGCTCGAGTCGCTTGGCTACGCCGAGGCGCCGAGTCGCGCCGAGGCCGACCTGATCCTCTTCAACACCTGCTCGATCCGCGAGTCGGCGGACAACCGCTTCGTCGCCCACCTGGGCGAGGCGAAGCGGCTCAAGTCCGAAGACCCCGAGCGCGTGGTCGGCGTGGGGGGTTGCTGGGCGCAATCGGTCAAGGAGGAGGTCTTCGAGCGCTTTCCCTTCGTCGACGTCGCCTTCGGCCCCGGGCAGATCCACCGCCTCGCCGAGTTCCTCAACTCGGACTCGCTCACCGCCCAGGGATATTTCGAGTTCGAGGACTTCTCCGGCCACCTGCCGGCCCGGCGCGAGCGCGAGTTCCAGGGCTGGTTGCAGATCTCGCAGGGCTGCAACTGCAGGTGCTCCTACTGCATTGTGCCCTCGACCCGAGGGCGCGAGGAGAGCCGCGACCCCGCCGAGCTGCTGGTCGAGGCCGAGGCACTCGCGGCGGACGGCGTGCGCGAGGTGACCCTGCTCGGGCAGAACGTCAACAGCTACGGCCGCGATCTGCCCGCCGATTCGCGCATCGGCTTCGCCGAGCTGCTGACCCGGGTCGACGCGGTCGAGGGGATCGAGCGAATCCGCTACACCAGCCCCCATCCGAAGGACATGCGCGAGGACGTGATCCGCGCCCACGCCGAGCTGCCCGCCCTCTGCGAGCACATCCACCTGCCCCTGCAGTCGGGATCGAGCGCGATCCTCAAGCGGATGCGGCGCACCTATGACCGTCAGCGCTACATGGATCGCGTCGCGCTGATTCGCGAGCACGTGCCCGACTGCGCGATCACCACCGACATCATCGTCGGCTTCCCCGGCGAGACCGATGCCGACTTCGCCGCGACGCTCGAAGTCGTCGACGAGGTCGGCTACGACAGCGCTTTCACCTTCGTCTTCTCGCCGCGACGCGAGACCGAGGCGGCGACGATGGGCGACCAGGTGCCCCACCCGGTCAAGCGGGAGCGGATGGAGCGACTGGTCGAGCTGGTTCAGCGGCGCGCGACCGAGCGCGCCCAGCGGTTCGTCGGGCGGGAGATGGAGGTTCTCGTCGAAGGCACCAGCCGGACCGATTCGACCCGGCTGCGCGGGCGGACCCGGCACAACAAGGCGGTGAACTTCGATGGCATCGGCGCGCCGGGGGAGTTCGTGACCGTTGAGATTGACCGCGCTACCTCGACCACGTTGGGAGGGGTGGCGGTGAAGCCGATCCCGGTGTGAACGTCCTCGGGATTTTTGGGCCTACCGGTGTTGGGAAGACCGGGGTCGCGATTGCGCTTGCTGGGTTGCTGCGGGAGCGCGGGGAGGATCGCCCGGTAGCGATCTCCTGTGATGCGCTTCAGGTTTACGAAGGGCTCGGCGTCCTGACGGGGGTTGCGAGCGCGGACGAGCAGGCCATGCTGGAGCATCGGTTGGTTGGCTTCGTCCCCGTTACCCAGCCGTTCTCGGTGGGCGACTACATGGGGTTGGCGCATGTTGAGATCGATCGGACTTTGGAGGCGGGGCGGAGGCCGATCGTCGTGGGGGGGACCGGGCTGTATCTGCGGGCCGCAGTCGCCGAGCTCTCGCTTGAAAAGGCGCCGCCCGGGGATGAGGAGTCTGAGCTGTGGTCGCCGGAGACGCGGTTGCCTACGACGATCTTCGGGCTCGACATGGATCGCGCCCGGCTCTACGAGCGGATCGAGGCGCGCACGGAGGCGATCGTCGCCGCCGGGGCAGTGGAGGAGGTGCGCAAGGCTGAAGCGCTGGGACCGTCGCGCACGGCGCGCAAGGCGCTCGGCTTCGACGAGCTGCTCGGTGGGGACATCGAGCTGATGAAGAAGCGCTCGCGCAACTACGCCCGCCGCCAGCTGACCTGGATGCGCAAGATCCCCAATCTCCATGCGATCGACCGCACCGGCCGCTCCGACGCCGACGTGGCCGCCGAGATCGCCTCTCATC
>DAIRWC010000101.1:3983-6494 GCA_036802505.1 Solirubrobacterales bacterium | reverse complement strand
AGGACGGACCGTGGCCCGCCCGCAGCGCCCCCCCCACCTCCGCGACAGGACCCGCGGCTGAGGCGCTCGAACCCTCGTCCGAATCGCCAACTCGCGCGATCGGCGTTCCAATAGCAACGGTCTCACCCTCCGGAACCAGGATCTCCGTAAGCGTCCCGGCGACATCAGCTTCATAGGCCATGTTCGCCTTGTCGGTCTCGATTTCGACAAGCTCATCACCCACGACGATCTGGTCTCCCACGTTCTTCAGCCACTGCAGCACCGTGCCCTCCTCCATCGAGTCGGACAATCTAGGCATCACTACGTCAGCCATTGGCGACCCCTTCGAGTGCGTTACGAAGCGGGGATTGGGGGTGCCTCGGCAGTGCCTCGCGAAGCGGCCCCGGCTGGGTGGTTCCCGCCGCGAAGCGGCACCTAATTCCACCGCCGAAGGCGGTGGTGGGCAGCTGACGAGGGACCCCCAATCCTCGCGTCATAGCGAACCCTCCAACGCCGCCAAGGCTGCCTGCACGACGTGCTCCTCGTGCGGAATCGCCGCCTGCTCGAGCCGTTTCGCATAGGGCATGTGGACGTCGGCGCCGGTCACTCGCTGCACCGGCGCGTCGAGGTAATCGAAGGCCTGCTCGGTGATCAGGGTGGCGAGGTTGGCGCCGACGCCACCGTGTGGCCAGCCCTCCTCGACGATCACCGCCCGGTTCGTCTTGCGCACCGAGTCGAGGATCGTGTCGAGGTCGAGCGGACGCAGCGTGCGCGGGTCGATCACCTCGGCCTCGACGCCGTGCTCGTGCGCGAGCGTCCGCGCCGCGTCCTCGGCGACGTGGGCCATCTTGAGCAGGCCGATTACGGTCACGTCGCCGCCCTCGCGCCGCACCGCCGCTTCGCCGAAGCGCAGCACCTCGCCGTCGCCGTTCTCGGCGACCTCGCCGCGCACGCCATAGAGGCTCTCGTGCTCGATGAAGACCACCGGGTTGTCGTCGCGGATTGCCGCCTTCAGCAATGCCTTGCCGTCGGCCGGGGTGGAGGGACAGGCGACGAGCAGCCCCGGCACCTGCAGGAAGAGCGCCTCGAAGCTGTGCGAGTGGGTGGGGCCGAGCTGGTGGCCGCCGCCGCCCGGCATGCGGATCACCATCGGCACCCGCGCCTGGCCGTTGAACATGTAGGGGATCGCGGCGGCGTGGTTGACGATCTGGTCCAGCGCCAGCAGCGCGAAGTTGACCGTCATCAGCTCGACCACCGGCCGCAGCCCGCCCATCGCCGCGCCGACCCCGGCGCCGACCATCGTGTTCTCGGAGATCGGCGTGTCGCGCACCCGACGCTCGCCGAACTCCTCCAGCAGCCCCTCGGTCACCTTGAAGGCGCCCTGGAAGACGCCGACGTCCTCGCCCATCACGAAGACCGCCTCGTCGCGGCGCATCTCCTCGGCCATCGCGTCGCGCAACGCCTCGCGCATCCGCAGCGTCGCCATCAGTCCTCGACCTCCTCGGCCACCTCGGGCTCGGCGCCCTCCTGGGCGTCGCCGTCCTCGGCTGGATTCGGCCTGGTCTGGGGACGCGGCCGGTCCGGCTGGCCGGCGTAGGCGGCGCCGGCCTCGGCCAGCTCGCGCGCCGCCGCCGGCATCTCCTCTTCCTCGCGCTCCCCCCGGTGTGGCTCCGGGCTGCGCTCGTCGACCGCGTACCAGCCGCTCTGCTCGTCGACCACGTAGAGGTTTTCGTAGAGGCTGTCGAGCGCCGGTTCGGGCGAGGCCTCGGCGGCCTCGACGGCCGCCACCACCTGCTCCTCGGCCTTGTCGCGAACCTGTTGCACCTCGCGCTCGCCGAGCACGCCGGCCTCGATGCAGCGCCGCGCGAAGGCCTCGATCGGGTCTTTCTGCTGCCACTCCTCGACCTCCTCGCGCTCGCGGTAGACCTCGGGGTCCGCGGCGGAGTGGCCGCGGTAGCGGTAGGTGAAGGCCTCGAGGATGGTCGGGCGGCGTTCCTCGCGCGCCTGGCGGATCCCCTCGGCGACGCCCTCGCGCACCGCGATCACGTCCATCCCGTCGATCCGCGTGCCGGGGATGCCGTAGCCCTCGGCCTTCTTGGAGAGGTCGGTCTGGGCGGAGTGACGCTCGACCGAGGTCCCCATCCCGTAGAGGTTGTTCTCGACCAAGAAGAAGACGGGCAGCTGCCAGAGCGCCGCCAGGTTCATCGTCTCGCCGAAGTTGCCGGTGTTGGAGGCGCCGTCGCCGAACATGCAGACGGTGACCGCGTCTTCGCCCTTGTACTCGGAGGAGAGCGCCAGGCCCGCCGCGATGGGCAGGTTGCCGCCGACGATCCCGTAGCCGCCCATGAAGCGCCGCTCGCGGTCGAAGATGTGCATCGAGCCGCCGCGGCCGCCGCTGGTCCCGCCGACCCGGCCGAACAGCTCCGACATCACCCGCTCGGGGTCGGTGCCGCGAGCGATCGCGTGCCCGTGGGTGCGGTAGGTGCCGATCAGGTAGTCCTCGTCGCGCATCACCGACGTGGTGCCGACGAT
>DAIRWC010000101.1:0-3973 GCA_036802505.1 Solirubrobacterales bacterium | reverse complement strand
CGTCGCCTCCTCGCCGATCGCCAGGTGGAGGAAGCCGCCCGCTTTGGCCCGCTGGTACTGCCGTCCGGCCTCCTCCTCGAAGCGGCGGATCAGAGCCATCCGCGCGAGCAGCTCGTAACAGGTGGCAGCGTCAGGCAGTTCAGCCATTGAGGCCACCTTAGCTCGCGGCCTCGACCGCCTCCTCCAGCCGGTCGTCCCCCCAGAAGACCTCGTCGCCGACCAGCAGCGAGGGGACGCCGAGCACTCCCCGCTCGGCGGCCTCATCGGTCGCCTCGCGCAGCGCGGTCTTGACGCTTTCGGTACCGGCGGCTTTGCTGACGGCGTTGGGGTGCAGCTCGCAGGCGGCGGCCGCGATCAGCACGTTGTCGTGCTCGCTGAGGTCTCGTCCGGCGGCGAACTGCTGGCGGAAGGCGGCGAGGGCGAAGGAGACGGTGCGGCCGGTCTGCTTGGCGAAGGTGGCGACGCGCATCGCGAACAGCATGTTGCCGGGCCAGGGCTCGGGCCAGACGAGCGGCGACAGGCTGAGCTCCCTGGCGCGGCGCTCGACCTCGGCGATCCCGTCCTCGCGCTCCGGGCCGTTGCCCCACGATTCCCGCCCGAAGTGCTGGAAGAGCCCACCGAGCAGGACCGGCTGCCACTCCGGCTGCTCCAGCTCGGCGTCGGTGAACACGCCGCTGATCCGCTCCGCGGTCAGGTACGCGTAGGGGGAGCCGAGGTCGAAGTAGAAGGTTGCGCGCTCGCCGCTCAAGCGTGCGTCGCCCAGCCGTCCACGGCCCGCGCCGCTTCGAAGATCGCCTCGGAGATCGTCGGATGGGGATGGACGATCCGCGCCAGCTCCTGGTAGCCGCCCTCCAGCGCCATCGTCGCGACCAGCTCGGCGATCATGTCGCAGGCGCGGTTGCCGACGATGTGGGCGCCGAGGATCTCGCCGTACTTGGAGTCGACGACGAGCTTGACCATGCCGTCCTTGTCGTCGTAGACGGTCGCGCCGCCGACCGCGCCGAGCTTCAGCTTGCCGACCTTGACGTCGTGCCCCGCCTCTTTCGCCGCCGCCTCGGTGAGGCCGACGCTGGCGACCTGCGGATGGCAGAAGGTGGCGCCGGCGACGAGGTTCTGGTCGACGGGATGGGTCGCGACGCCGGCGGCGTGCTCGGCCGCGACGACGCCCTCATCGGAAGCCTTGTGGGCGAGCGCCTTGGCGTGGACCAGGTCGCCGATCGCGTAGACCTTGGCGTTGGCGGTGCGGCCGTACTCGTCGACCTCGACCTTGCCCCGGTCGGTCAGCTTGACCCCGGCGGCCTCCAGCCCGAGCCCCTCGACGTCGGCGGAGCGACCGCCGGCGACGCAGAGGTAGTCGACCTCGGCGCTCTCGCCACCGTAGGTGAACTTGACCGAGTCGGCGCCGGCCTCGACGTTCTCGACCGGGGCGCCGGTGGAGATCGTGATGTTCTGCTTTTTGAAGGCCCGCTCGACGACCCGCGCCATGTCCTTGTCCTCGGCGGGGAGGATCTGGTCGAGCATCTCGATCAGCAGCACCTCGGTGCCGAAGCGGCCGTAGGCGGAGGCGATCTCACAGCCCGACGCGCCGGCGCCGACGACGGCGATCTTGCGCGGCTGCTCGGGCAGCGACCAGGCGCCCCAGGTGTCGAGCACGCGGTCGCCGAACTCGACGCCGGGGATCGGCAGCGCGACCGAGCCGGTGGCAAGCACGACCGTGCCCGCCTCGTAGACCTCGTCGCCGACGGCGACGTTGCCCTTGGCGGTGAGCGCGCCGTCACCCTCGATCACGGTCACCTTGTTTTTGTCCCAGAGCATCTTCACGCCGCCCGAGAGCGAATCCGAGACCGCGGCGCGGCGCTTGCCGAGGGCGTCCCAGTCGACTGAGACGTCCTTGGCGACGACGCCCAGCTCGGCGCTGTTTCGCGCCTGGTCGTAGATCTCGGCGCTGCGCAGGATCGTCTTGGCCGGGATGCAGGCGTAGTTGAGGCAGCGCCCGCCCGGTTTGTCGCGCTCGACGACGGCGGTCTTGCGTCCCAATTGGGCTGAGCGAATCGCGGCGACGTAGCCGCCGGGTCCCCCCCCAATAACGATCGTGTCGAAGGATTCAGCCAAGTCACTTCAGCCTATAGAAGCGGCGTTCCGGTGCGCCTTCTGTACCCAGGAGGAGCAAAAGGCGCACCGGAAGCTCACTCCCTGGAAGGCATTTGTATGCGGGCCATCGCCTTGACCATGAAGTAGAAGAGGCTGCCGGCGACGACGAGCAGGCCGAAGGTCGCGGCGAACTGGGCGAGCGTCGAGACCTGCACGGCGAGCCCGAAGACGGCGCTGAAGATGAGGAAGACGAGCAGCAGCTGGAAGCCGAGAACGGCCCAGTAGCGGGCCCGCCACATGCCCCAGGCCATGATCCCCATCAGCAGGGCCGGGGCGAGCACCTGGACGAAGTGGGGTTTGCCGCCTTCGACCTTCACGCCGGCCACGTAGCCGGCGACGATCGAGGCAGCGACCAGCGCGGCGATTACGGCGCCGATCGTCACCGCCAGCGGTCGCTCGCCCTCGGCCAGCGGCGGCAGGTTCTCGCGGATCTCCTGGTTGCGCTCCTCGGCGCGGGCGTAGCCCTTCTCCATCCGCTCGCGCGGGCTCGGCGCGTCGGCGCCGCGCTGCTTGCGCTTGCGGGGAGCGGGGGAGTCCGGCGAGTCAGGCACCGGGGGCCGCCTCGCCGACCGCGGCAAGGGCGCCGCGCAACGCTTCGGCAACCGCCGCGGGGCTCTCCGCGTCGCGGATCGCCCGCACGACGCCGAGCCGGTGCGCTCCCGCCGCGACGACCTCGGCGGCGTTCGCGGTGCCGATCCCGCCGATCGCGAAGAAGGGGTGGGGGGCGTCGGCGGCGGCGTGCTCGACCAGGCCGAGCCCGACGCCGGGTCGTCCCGCTTTGGTCGGCGTCTCCCAGATCGGACCGACGCTCACATAGTCCACGGGCTGCCCGGCACTCGCCGCCAGTTGCTCCTCGGAGTGCGTGGAAAGGCCGACGATCGCCTCCGGGCCGAGCGCATCGCGTGCCTCGGCCGCGGCGACGTCGTCCTGGCCGACGTGGACTCCGTCGGCGTCGCAGGCCCGCGCCAGCCAGGGATCGTCGTTGACGATGAAGAGGGCGCTGTAGGTGTCGCAGAGGCGGCGGAAGGTCTGCGCCGAGCGCTCGATCTCGTCGTGGCCCAGCTCCTTGTCGCGCAACTGGACGATGTCGACCCCGCCGCTCAGGGCGGCGTGGAGCAGCGCCTCGAGGTCACGGCCGCCGGGCATCGCATCGCAGACGAAGTAGAGGCGCGCGGTGCGCAGCCGCTCGCGTCGCAGCGGGCCGTGCGCCTCGGGCTTCGCCAAGCTCATAGAGCGATTATGGCTTGACTGCTGGGCGAGAGGGGTAGCATCGGAGGAGTAACGGGAGCCGTTGGCGCTTTGGCGCCGAGGCTGAGAGGGCGGCATCGAGGCCGCCGACCGTCTGGACCTGATCCGGGTAATGCCGGCGGAGGCAAGTGTGAGCAGCAGTACCTCTAATCGGAGTTATGACGCGGTGATCGTCGGAGGCGGCGTCATCGGCCTCGCCTGCGCCTGGCGGGCGGCGCGCCGCGGACTCCGTGTTGCCGTGGTCGAGCGCTCCCGCCCACCCGCCGGGGCGACGCGCGTAGCCGCCGGGATGCTGGCCCCGGTCGGCGAGCTCGCCTTCGGCGAGCCGGAGCTGCTCAAGCTGACCCTCACGGCGGCGGAGCTCTACCCGGACTTCGTCGCCGAGCTGGAGGCGGCAAGCGGGGTCTCCACTGGTTACCGGCGCGACGGCGCCCTGCACGTCGCGCTCGACCGCGACGAGGCGGCGGAGCTGCGCCGCCGTTACGAGCTGCACCTCTCGCTCGGCCTCGGCTCGACGGGCGCGCTGCTTCCAGTCGGCGGAAGCACCACGTCTCTGTCGACGAAAATGCACCGG
>DAIRWC010000100.1:0-6527 GCA_036802505.1 Solirubrobacterales bacterium | reverse complement strand
GACCTGGGTCTTCCAGCGCCGCGCCGCGGCGGCGGTCGGGCCGGCGCCGTAGACGACCGGCACCCGCTCGCCGATCGCGGCCGCCACCTCGGCGGCACGGTGGCGCAGGTCGTCGCGATTGGACTCGAGGAAGGTGGCCGCCGCCTCGATCTCCTCGGCGATCCGCGGCGCGATCCCGCTCGCGGCGGCAACCTCGGCGGCGCAGACCAGCATGTAGGCGACGGCGGTGCGCGGCGCCGGCAGCAAGCCGGGTAGGCCGATGACCGGGTCGCCGGCAGCGCGAGCGCCCTCGACCAGGGCACCGCCGGTACTGGCGACGACGCGGCGGGAAACGCCGAGCGCCTCGGCGGCGGCAAAGCAGGCGAGAGTCTCCTCGGTTTCTCCCGAGTAGCTTGAGCAGAAGACGGTCCAATCGTGGTCGGCCCAACTCGGCAGCCCGTACCCGCGCACGGTCAGCAGCGGCCTGGTGAGTCGCTCGCCGAGCGCCGCCGCGGCGAGATCGCCGCCGATCGCCGAGCCGCCCATGCCGCAGACGAGGAGGCCGGCGGATTCGCCTCGCTCCAGCCGGGCCGACTCGACCCGCCAGAGGGCGTCGCGAAGGTGTTCGGGGATCGCCAGGACGTCGTCGAGCATGGTCAGCCGGAGAGTCTTTCGCCCTCGGCGGCGACCGCACCTTCAACGACCGCACCGGGAGGAACCTCGGCTCGCGGCGAGAGAATCGAGTCGACGACGCGCGCGTTCTCGCCGACCATGCAGCCATCGAGGACGACCGAGCCCAAGACCTGCGCCCCCGCCCCGACCTGGCAACCCGGCCCGACGACGGCCTGCGGCCCGATCTGCGCTGCGCTGTCGACCCGCGCGCCCGGATCGACCAGGACACCCTCGGAAGTGGGCTCGACCCTGGTCTCGACGCGACCTTCGAGGATGTCCCAGCTCGCCTGCCGGTAGCGCTCTGGCGTACCGATGTCGACCCAGTAGCCGTCGAGGAGCAGGCCATGCAGCCCCTCGCCGACCAAGCGGGGGAACACGTCGCGCTCGATCGAGACGTTCTCGCCGGGCGCGATCAGGTCGAGCACGGAGCGCTGCAGCACGTACATCCCCGCGTTGACCTCGCCCGGCTTGCGCTCCCCGGTCTTCTCGAGGAACTCGAGGACGGCGCCGCCCTCGTCGCTGTGGACCAGGCCGAAGGCCGAGGAATCATCGACGGGATGCAGGCCGATCGTCGCCGCGGCGTTCCAGCCCTCGTGCGCACGGAGAAGCGCACTCAGGTCGAGGTCGGTGAGCACGTCGCCGTTGAGAGCCAGAAAGCGATCCTCGAGCTCCTCGCCCAGCGCGTCGGCGGCGAAACGGATCGCCCCGGCGGTGCCCAGCGGCTCGGGCTCGGCGACGTAGCGGATCCGCACGCCCGCTCGCTCCTCCTCGCCGCTGAGCGCGGCCCGCAGCACGTCGGGCAGGAAGCCGCAGGCAAGCCCCCCCTCGGTCCCCCCGTGCCCCGCCAGCCACTCGATCATGTAGGCGAGGAAGGGTCGGTCGACCAGGGTCAGCGCCGGCTTCGGCACGTTCTCGGTGAGCGGCCGCAGGCGCGTCCCTTCCCCACCGACTAGAACGATCGCCTGCATACGTCAGTCGGCGGTCGCTGCCGACGGCGCATCGACCGGCGCTCTGCCGATCCCCTCGTACTCGAAGCCCGCCGAAACCAAGGCCTGGGGATCGAGGAAGTTACGCCCGTCGACCAGCAATGGCCTAGCCATCCTGCCCGCGACCTCGGCCCAGTCCAGCTCGGCGAACTCGGGCCACTCGGTGACCAATACCGCCGCGTCGGCACCGTCGAGCGCCTGCAGCGCCGAGTCGCAAAGCTCGACGCCGTCGAGCAGGTCGCGAGCCGCCTCTGCGGCAACTGGATCGTAGGCGACGACCTCTGCCCCTTCCCCCTGAAGGCGGGGCGCCAGTACGAGACTCGAGGCCTCCCGCATGTCGTCGGTATCGGGCTTGAAAGCGAGGCCCAGCAAGGCGACCTTCTTGCCGACCAACGAACCCAGATGGCGGTTCAGCTTCTGGACAACGCGGCGCTTCTGCAACTCGTTCACCTCGATCACGGCGGTGAGAAGCTGGAAGTGGTACCCAGTATTACCAGCAAGCTGCTTGAGTGCTTTGAGATCCTTAGGAAAACAGGAACCCCCGTAGCCGATCCCGGCGCGCAGGAAGGAAGGGCCGATGCGCTGGTCGAGGCCCATGCCCCGGGCGACCTCGCCGACGTCGGCGCCGACCTCCTCGCAGACGTTGGCGATCTCGTTGACGAAGGAGATCTTGGTCGCCAGGAAGGCGTTGGAGGCGAGCTTGATCATCTCGGCGCTGGCGACGTCGGTATGGACGATCTCTCCGCCCAGAGGCTCGTAGAGGGCGGCGACGGCGTCGCCGGCCGCGCGGTCGCCAGCATCGGCCCCGATCACGACGCGGTCGGGATGGAGAAAGTCGGCGACCGCCGAGCCCTCCTTGAGGAACTCGGGACAGGAGACATAGGCAAGCCCGGGGCGATCGCGGCGGATCGCTTCACCGGTGCCGGCCGGCACGGTGCTCTTCATGATCAGCACGTGCTCGCCGTCGGCGGGCAGCTCCTCGACCACGGTGCGGACGCGCGAGAGGTCGGCGTCGCCGGAGCGGGTCGGCGGCGTGTCGACGCAGACGAAGAGCAACCTGGCCGAACCGAGCAGCTCGGCCATATCGGTGGTGAAGGTGAGTCGCTCGGCGTTGCGCTCGAGCAGATCGTCGAGCTCCGGCTCGTGGATCGTCGTCTCGCCCCGCGAGAGCGCCGCGACCTTCTCGGGGAGGATGTCGCGGGCGACGACCCGGTGACCGAGATCGGCAAAGCAGGCCGCCGTCACCAGGCCGACCCAACCCACCCCGATCACGCCGATCGGCTCTCTGCTCTCCGTCATGGTTGCCCGCTCCCTCGCTTCTTCGTTGGTTTCTTCTTGGGAATTATCACCCTGGCCGACCGCGCGATGCCCAGCATCTGGTCGTTGGTCAACGACTGCAGCAGGCTGTTGGAGACCCAGTAGGTGCTGTCGCCGCGGTGCCAGGCAATCATGCTGACTCGATCGCCGTCGATGTAGATGTCGTACTCGCGGCCGTGGATCGTCCTCGTTTCGCTCGGGTTGTCGAGGATTGGGGGGTCGCTCCAGCCCTGGATACCTTGCACCCCGAAGTACTGGGTTTCGTATTCGGGCCCGTACTCGGCGACCATCCGGTAGGCCGCATGGCGCTTGCCATCGGTGTCCTTGAAGTGGTACACGCGCGGGTCCTGCACGTGGTAGTAGCTGTTGCTTTCGACGTAGGAAGCTTCCGCGGGGAGGCGGCTCGCGTAGAAGACGGGGAACCCGCTGCTGACCTTGCGAGCGACCGACTTGCCCTCGAGCTCGCCCGCTTCCCCGGCGGCGACGAGACCGTCGCTGCCCGGCGGCTTCGCCTTGACGCGGGGCTTCTTGTGCCTGGGCTTGCTCTTCTTCTTCTTGCCCTTCTTCTTCGACTTCGCCTGCGCATGTTCGCTCGCTTCGAGCGAACCGCGCGGTCCGCCGCTGGCTTCGATCCCGAGGAACTTGTCGACCGCTTCGCCGATCGCTTCCGAGCTCGCATAGACGTAGCTGGGGCCGAGTTCGGCCGGGAAGTGGACCTCCTTGATTTCCGCGTTGCGCGAGGCGATGAACAGCTTCAGCACTTCGAGCATCGTCTGCGTGTCGCTGATGTCGGAAGTCGTGTACTTGGTGAAAATGTCGATCAGTTCGTTGCGGCCGAGCACGAGCTGGTCGATCGGGACCCGCTGGCGGGCGGCGCTGAGGAAGTCCTGCTGGCGCGCCGCCCGGACCAAGTCGGTGTCGGTGTGGCGGTAACGCACGTACTGCAGCGCTTTTTTGCCGCAGAGCAGCTGGTAGCCGGGCTGGATGTCGATTTCGGAATATTCTTCGGAGGGCGGCACGCCGACGTTGGAGTGGTAGTAGCGGCGGTCGACGTCGACGTAGACGCAGCTGATCGCGTCGACCGCGCGGACGAAGCCGAGGTAGTCGACGTTGACGACGTGGTTGATCGGCAGGCCGGTGAGTTCCTTGACGACCTGCAGGGTCAGCTTCGGCCCGCCGAAGGTGTAGGCGGCGTTGAACTTGTTGGTCCCGAAGCCGGGAATTTCGACCTTGAGGTCGCGCGGGATCGACATCAGCGCGATCGCGTTCTTTTCCGGGTCGAGGCGCAGCAGCAGGCTGGTGTCCGAGCGCCCGGGGTCTTCGGGTTCGCTGGCGCGCTTGTCGGAGCCGATGATCAGGATGTTCTCCGGTTCTCCCCCATGCGTCTTGGCGAGGACGCGCTCGACCTTGTTCTGAAGTTTGTTGTTGTGGGAGAGCGCCGTGGCGATGCTGCCGATGTAGAGCAGGATGCTGGCCGACGTGGCCGCCGCGGTGGCGGCGACGATCACGACCGAGGCGAGGGTGAAGCGCCACCAGTAGCGCTTGCGCTTCGGCGGCGGCTCGTGGTCGCCCTCGGGCGGCGGTTTCTTGAAGACCGGCTCGATCATCGCCCCTCAGCTAGCCCTCGAGCCGACCCGGAATCGCCCTCAGGAAGCCTTCGAGCGCCTGCCGGTAGGCCACCAGGGAAGGCACCGAGACCCACTCGGCGGGACCGTGGTGACCTTCTCCGACCGGACCGAACTCGACCGCCGGCACACCGACTCGAAGAAAGGAGACAGCGTCGGAGGCGCCGTCGCGGCCGACGCTCATCGGCTCCCCGTCGTGGTACTCGGATGCCGCCTCCCTCAAGCCCTGGACGAAGGGCGAGTCGCGGTCGACGACCGCCGGCGGCCTTGTGAAGAGCGACGTTACCTCGGCGTCGGGAAGGCTCCGCACCTGTTCGAGCACGACCTCGGGGTCCTGGTCGGGCAGGTAGCGGATGTCGACGTCTATCGCGCATCGGTCAGGCACCTTGTTGAGCGCGTCGCCACCCATGATCCGGCCGAGATTGATCGAGGGGCGGTCGAACAGCTCCGAGCTGTGCCGGGCAAACGGTAGCGACTCGATACTGCGGAAAACGTCGTGTGCCTTCAGCACCGCGTTATCGCCCAGCCACGGCGTCGCCCCGTGGGCGGCGACACCGCTCACCTCCAGGCGCAGCGCCAAGACCCCCTTGGCCTCGACGCCGATCTGCAAATCGGTCGGCTCGCCGGTGATCGCGAAGTCGCCGACGAAGCCACCGTCGACGAGATGGTCCGATCCGCGGTCAGCCTCCTCCTCCGACTCCTCGTCGCCGACGATCCCCAGCCGCACCCGCACCCGCTCCGAATCGCGCATCGAGGCAGTGGTCAACAGCATCGCCGCCAGAGCCCCCTTCATGTCATAGGCCCCACGCCCATAAAGCCGCTCGCCATCGACCGACGGATCGAACTGCCCCGTCCGCCCCGGCACCACATCCAGATGCCCATGCAGGACAACAGTAGGCGCCTGCTCAGGCCCAACTTCAGCCTTGAGCACCGGCAGCCCCCGCACCTCTTCCGTAGCAACCGAGATCCCCCGAGCGTCCAACCACCCCTCGACGAATCCAGCAGCTTCCAACACCCCGTCCGCCTCCGACGTGTCGTAGCCAATCAACCGCGTGGCAAGCGCAACCAGCTCCTCGCTCATCCGCTCCTCCCAAGCGCATCCGACATTGACCCAGCTCCAGTGTGGTCAATGTCGGATGCGCTGTCGCGCGGGAGGGATCGGGGGCTTTTCACGAGAGGAGCCGGTGCCTCTCTGCGGCAATGTCGCGAAGCGGCGATATGCAATCTGTCTCCTGTGCGGGCGAAGCCCGCACACAAACATCGAGAGCGGAGGCCGAAGGCCGAGCGACCTAAATTGCCGCAGGGAGGCACCGGCTCCTCTCGCTCAGCCTTGTGCAATCGCGAGAAATGCTTCCGCTCGATCCCGATCTTTCTGCGCCCGGGCCTGCGCCCCGCTCTTGTCCTCAGCCTCAGCAAAGCGCTGTTCAGCGTCGGCGAGCTGCTCTTTGAGCGTCCCCGCGTCGAGGTCCTCGGGCGCGATCGCCTCCTCGACCAACAGGCGGGCGTGGTTGCCGAATACCTGCAGCCAGCCGTGCGCCTGGGCGAAACGGCACGGCTCGCCGTCGCCCTCGAAGAGCCGCAGCTCGGTCGGCCGCAGCGCCGCCAGCAGCGGCGCGTGGTTGGCGAGAATGCCGATTTCGCCCCCCGCGGTGCGGGTCGAGACCTGGCTCACCTCACCGTTGAAGACCTCGCCCTCGGGGGTGAGGATCTCGACCTCGAATTTGCTCTCGCCGGCCAAGCTGGATCCTTACGCGGCCGCCGCCGAGGAGGCGTTCTCGGTGACCTGGTCGATCGAGCCCTGCATGTAGAAGGCACCCTCGGGGAGGTCGTCGTGCTCGCCGTCGAGGATCTCGCGGAAGCCGCGCACCGTCTCGGCGACCGGCACGAACTCGCCGGCGCGACCGGTGAACTGTTCGGCGACGAAGAACGGCTGCGAGAGGAAGCGCTC
>DAIRWC010000099.1:3356-6530 GCA_036802505.1 Solirubrobacterales bacterium | reverse complement strand
CCAGGTCTTCCCGGACCCACCGGCCTCCCTCTCCCCCGGTGCACCCTCGCTGCCCAACGAGGCCGCCTGGAACCAGGACGTCTCCCACGCCCCGGTCGCCGCCGGCTCCGCCGCGACCATCGCCTACATCGACGCCCACGGCGGCAACCGCCTCCACCCCGACTTCGGCTCGCCGCGCAGCTACGGCTTCCCCTACGCCGTCGTCGGCGCCGGCCAGCCCGAGCTGCCGATCCACTACACCGCCTACGGCGACGAAAGCGACCGCGGCCCGTTCCCGATCCCGGCCGGCGCCCCGGTCGAGGGTGGCACGCACAGCGACGGCGACCGCCATGTGCTCGTCGTCGACCGCTCGAGCTGCACCCTCTTCGAGCTCTACCGAGCGTTCGCCCGGCCCGGCCCCCATCCGCACTGGAACGCCGACTCGGGCGTCAGGTGGGACTTGAGCTCGGCCGCGTTGCGGCCCGACTCGTGGACCTCGGCCGACGCCGCCGGGCTGCCGATCTTCCCCGGCCTCGTCCGCTACGACGAGGCCGCCTCGGGCCATATCGACCACGCGATCCGGGTCACCTTCGACAGCACCCGCAACGCCTGGGTCCACCCCGCCTCGCACTGCGCCGGCGATACCGCAAACCGCAACGCACCGGCGATGGGGACGCGGTTGCGACTGAAGCCCGGCTACGGCCTCGGGCACTTCGGCGGCGCGGCGAAGACGATCGCCGAAGCGATGAAGCGCTACGGGATGATCGTCGCCGACAACGGCTCCAACTGGTACTTCAGCGGCAGCAGCGACCGGCGTTGGGACGACGGGAGCCTCGATCGGCTGAAGGGGATCCCCGGTAGCGCTTTCCAGGTCGTGCGCAGCGCCGCCCCCGCGCACGCCTGCTGAGCCTCAACCGCCGCCGAGCGAGACGTGGCGGAACTCGGCCCGCAGTCGCGACTCCAGTTCCGCCGCCGCACCCTCGTCGTTTTCCTCCCCCGTGGTGCTGATCAGCACCACCTCGTTCGCCGGGAAGCTCTGCAGTTGGTCCTCCACGGCCTGCACGACGTCCTCGTCGCCGACCCGCGCCTCGGCCGCGATGCCGGCCTTGGCCAGCGCCGCCACGGTGGCGACAAGGTTCTGCTGGGCGACCTGGCGCGCTCCCTCCACGTCGGAGGCCCAGCGATCGAGAAAGCCGATCCTGGCCGGCGAGAGGACGAGCACGTCGGCATCCGCATCGCCGCCGTCGAGTGCCGCTGCCGCGGCGATCCGCTGGACCGCAGCCGGCTCCTCAACCGGGCAGGTGGTGACGAGAAGGACGTGGCGTCGACCGTCCTCAGCGGGCGAGCCGAGCGGCCCCAGGGGACGCTGCCGCACCGCGATCAGGACGATCGCGAAGGCGACCAGGGCCGCTATTCCAACCCCTAGACCGGGGCCGGCGATCGCGAATCCCGCAACTATCGGGACCACGATCGCGGCCGCGATCAAGGGCAACTTCCAAGGGGCCATGGCCCCGATTGTGACTAGGGGCGTCTAAACGCGACGCCCGGAACCACCAAACATCGGCATTAGCAGCATCGCCAGTCCGATCAGGATCACGATGATCCCGAGGATGTAGCTGACGAGCAGCGCGAGCGCGATCCCAACAAGGATTACAACTATTGAGCTTGGAGTCATGGCTGTCTGTTTACCCCTGCCCCGATTCCCGCAAACGCCTGCTCAACCGAGCCGTTCCTCCGCGAGCGCCCGCCGCAACGCCTCGTCGAAGGACTCCGGCTCGATGCCGAACGGCTCGGCGCCGGAGGGGTCGGTGACGACGGTGGCCGTGGTCAGTCCCTCGACCAGCGGCCGGGCCACGCTGGTGTCGACCGGCGTCACCAGTCCCAGCCACAATGCCGACAGCCACGGAGTCACGAAGGGAACCGGGATCTTCGGCCGCCGGCGCTTCCCCATCGCGACCGCCATCCGGTCCAGCATCGCCGCGTAGGTGAGCACGTCGGGGCCGCCGATCTGCACCTCCCGGCCCTCGGACTCCGGCACCTCGGGGGCACGGCGCAGGTACTCGATCGCCGCGTCGATGCCGATCGGCTGGGTGTCGGTCTGCAACCAGGAAGGCGCGATCATCACCGGCAGCCGCCCGACCAGGTAGCGCAGCGTCCGGTAGGACTCGCTCTCGGCACCGACCACCATCGCCGCCCGGAAGTAGGTCAGCGGCGGGCCCTCGGCGGCGAGCACGCCCGCGGTCTCATGGCGGCTGCGCAGGTGCTTGGAGGTGGCTTCGCCGCCCAGCCCACCCAGGTAGACGATCCGCTCGATGCCTTCGCGCTTGGCCATGCGGGCGAAGTTCGACGCGCCCTTTCGCTCACGCGCGGCGAAATCGCCGCCGCCCGCCATCGCGTGGACCAGGTAGTAGGCGACCCCGACCCCCTGGCCCGCGCCGGCCAGACTGGTCGGGTCGGTGACGTCGCCGAGCTTCACCTCACAGCCCTGGGCTTCGAGCCGACCGACCGTGGAGCGATCGCGCACCAGGCAGCGCACAGGCACCTCCGAATCGCGCAGCGAGCGCGCCAGCCGAGCGCCGATGAACCCGGTCGCTCCGGCTATCAGGGCACTTTCGGCAATAGCCCAGGTTACCCGCGAGGCGGCATCTCACCCGAGCAGGCGAGAACCGACCCGGTCGCCGAACGAGACGAGGAAGCGGAGCATCCACCCGGCAACCCACATGACGAACCTGCGAAACGGACCGTGGCGACGACGGGCCAAGCTGGGAGCGAAACGTCCAGCGACCCCGGCGAGGCCGGGAAGCGGGCGGATGAAGAAGGAGATCTCGCGGATTTGCCCGTCGGGGGGGAGCCGCAGCAGCTGGGTCTCCTCGATCTCTTGACCCGCGAGCCGGCCCCGGTAGACGAGGATCCCCGTGCCCGCATCGGCGAGCTCGTCGGTATAGGTGAACTCGCCGAGCTCATCGAAGACCATGCCGAACAGCTCGCGCGCGTCCTCGACCCCCTGGAACTTCAGCCGCGCGCTGACCGGCGAGCGGATCACCACATCCGGGGCCAGGGTCGCCAGCAGGGCCTCGAGGTCCCGCCGTTCCGCCGCATCGCGGAAGGCGCTGACGGTCGGCTCGGAAGGCTGGTCGGCCATCGTGGCCAGTCTGGCAGCTCCGTGACGGGGCGACCGATCGCACGGATCGGTCG
>DAIRWC010000099.1:0-3346 GCA_036802505.1 Solirubrobacterales bacterium | reverse complement strand
GATCGGTCGCCCCGTCCGGTCCAACCGGTTAGCCGTGCTTGAGGATCTGCACGGTCGGGCAAACCTCCCCCAACTTGACAACCTTCATGGCTTCACCTCCCTTGCTTTGACTGGTTCGCTGGATGCCTGGCAAATGCTGGACTTTTCTCCAGCATTCGGCAATCCCGCAGCGTAGCCCTTGGCGAGAGCGCAACATTTCCGCTATACAGCCATGCGCATACTCAAATTGAACTGAGCAACACGAGAGGGGTCGAAGCGCGGATGAACCAACCCAGCGAGCCGGTATCGGCAAAGGAGGGCTTCGCCGAAGGCTGGCGAGCAGCGGTCGTGGAGTTGGCGATCAGCTACGCCGTCAATCACCCCATCCGCCTGGACTGCCTGGCGATCCTCATCGTCCGCGTCGCCAGCGCCAGCGAAATCGCCAAAGAGCTTGGCATCAGCACCTCCTCCGCCGCTCACCACATCGCCGAGCTGCACAAAGACGGGGTGATCGAGTTCGTCAAGACCGAGGTCGGCGGCTCCCGCCGCGGCGCATCCGAGCACTTCTACAGGGCGACCGCGCTGCCCGAAGTGACCGAGGAAGACTGGCTGGTCATGCCTCTCGACGGCCGCCGGCAGATGGCCGGTCGCGTCCTCCAGGCAATCGTCGCCCAGAGCCTCGCGGCGCTGCGCTGCCAGACGATGGAGTCCGACGACAGCCTGCACCTCGGCTGGCAGGCGATCGAGGTCGACGAGGAGGGCGAGAACGAAGTAGCGGACCTGCTCGAGGAGACCTCAGAGCGCTTCAAGCAGGTCAAGGCCCACAACCTCGCCCGCCTCAAGGCAAAGGGCGAGGAAGGCAAGGTCCGCATCGTCGCCACGATGGGCTTCTACCGCGCCGATCCAGGCGAGTGGCCGGGTCGTCCCGAGCCGCTGTAGTCGTGAGAAAGTGACCTTTTAAGCCACAACACCGCAGCGTTGAGCGCAAACATCATATCGAGAGCAGTCGGCGGCCCTACGGAGTCGTAGCGACATCTCCATAGTGAATATTCTTCCGGTACGGAAGTTGACTCTTGCTCGTGACTTCCTCCAACTCCATGTGCTGGTACTTCTTGGCGACGACGGGGTCCGCAGAAAGAAGATACGCCTGAAGCTTGCTCAGATTCTCCTCCCGCGGCGTATAGATGAACACGAACCGTAACTCGATGCCCTCCCAAGCCGCACCGAGCCGATCTTTTAGGTAATCGACGAGCTGGCTGAAAGTACGCTGGGTCCCAACTATGTCGTCCATGACGAGCAGCCGAAGCGGACCATTTGATGAAACGCTGTTACTTTCCTTGAGCCGCTTGAACACCTCCTCCGTGATCATTGCATCGTTGATCGGATTGGCGAAGTACTGCTCCTTACTGCGCTGCGCCCAGAGGCCCATGATCGGGATATTGTTGCCGTAGACAATCCGCAGACAGGTATCCGCAAGAAACAACCCTCCGTTCGAGATTCCGACGAGTACGTCAGGCGAGTAAGCCCCGGTGTTGTGCAGTTGGGCCAGCTCATGCTCGATATGAGTCGTCCTCTCCCAATACTCCTCCCAGGTAACGTCAGGGGACTGAGTTGGGGCCTCCTCCGTAAGACCTGGGCCAGCCACCTTCAGCTCCGGTAAGGCTTGAAAGATAAGACTGTCCGTGGTCAGGGCGGTGGGAGCGGCCAGCGTTTTCAGCGCGTTATAGATGGCGTCGGACAATCGCTCGATCGCCGTAGCGATCCCGTCGAATCGAGCGTCGTACTCGACCACACGGAACTGCTGGATGTTGAAGGGCACTTCCTCTCTGTTCTGAGTAAGGAGAATCGTGCCGTTGCGCTTGAGGGCAAATCGCACTCCCAGCTCAAAAAAAACGTTCGGGTTGCGTCCAGTCAGGTCAATCACCGTGATGTGGGCGTTGGCGAGGTGGCGAATGATGCTCTGCGTGATGTCACCGGCATCCACGGTCTCAAGCTCGCGACACACGTCAAGTAGGTTGTCTTGAGTGTCCCCGTGAGTCCTGCGGAACTGCTCTATCGCACTCGCCGCCGCAGGCTTGACGATGCTCTCGAAGATGAACGTTGACTCCCGCTCGCCGCCTTCGTACTCAGGCCCTTTGCCGAACGGCATGGCCACGAAGCAGAGCTTTGAACTCATCTGAATCCCCCCTTTGAAAAGGAAACTTAATTTTATCAGGCGTTGGACGCGTAACTTCAATATGTCCCAAGTAGACTTCTGCGCAGATACGGTGGAGAGACATGTACTGGTTCGCTGTGGGCGCCTCAACACGGCTATCTCGAGCGCATGGGCTTAGTCGCCAAGCCCATCTCTCCTGACTGCTTATCCGGCGATCCGAGGGCGAGCCGCGGACGGCCTCGAGGTTGGACTCATCGGCCTCCCTGGCGGCCACCCGGGTACAAAGCCGCCTCTCGGGCGGCCATTTCGGCTCCGCTGCTGAAGTACCCCTTACGCGACATAATCCGAACCACGCAGCGCGGATCGCCGCCGACCCGGTCTCTCTGGCACGGTAGCGCCGCTTCGCGGCGATCGGAAATCAGGCCGCGACTGAGCCGCGGTCCTTCTCGACCAAGCCAAGCGGTACGACGTCGTCGTCGAAGACGGCGTTGACCTCGATGTGGCCGCCAAGGGCGCCCACGTAGTCGGCCAGCGTGCGCAGGTAGAGGTTCTCGGAGTGCTCGATCCGGGAAACGTTGGCCTGGGTCATCGCCAGCACCTGGGCAAGCTCGGTCTGCGTCTTGCCGATCTGCTCCCGCAGTTCGGACAGGCGGACCGCAGAGACGATCGCGCGCTTGCGCGAGTCGATCTCAGCGGCGGCGCCGGGATGCTTTCTGACTTCCTTGCTTAGCTCGCTGAACGGCTTTCTTTTCATCTTTGGCATCTTTGTGCTCCTTGCCACCTTTGTGCTCGGCGAGCTCCCGAAGGTGGCGATCATAGATCCGGTCAGCGACCGGAATCATCTTTTTGTAGAAGCGCTTCGTCTTCCCCGCCTTGTCGCCCCCGATCAAGAGGACCGCCGTCCGCTCGGGGTCGAAGGCGAAGAAGACCCGCATCGTTTGAGTTATCCGCAGCTCCTTCATGTTGGGGTGCCGGGAGCCCTCCACGGTGTCGGCGAGCGGCCGGCCTGCGCTCGGACCAAGCTCCTGCAAGGCCTCCACCGAGGCGACGACTTTGCGCTGCTCTTGGTCCGTCAGGCCTTCCCACCACTCATCGAACTCGCTGGTCCTTTCGGCAGCCCAACTCACGCATTGCAGCCCAACTCACGCATTCATTATAACGTCTGCATTGTAGAAGTCAAACGTTATAATCGTCCCCGACGCGGCTGCAAGC
>DAIRWC010000098.1:0-6536 GCA_036802505.1 Solirubrobacterales bacterium | reverse complement strand
CCCGAGGGCCGACCCCGGCTACCATTGGCCGATGCCTGAGAACCAGACCGAAGCGCTGACCGAAGACGACGTGATCGAGGCGCTCGAGGAGGTGATCGATCCCGAGCTGGGGCTCGACTTCGTCTCGCTCGGCCTCGTCTACGACGTGGAGATCGAGAAAGAGGACGTCTACGTGACCTTCACGCTGACGACCCCCGCCTGCCCGATCGGTCCCCAGGTCTCCGAGCAGATGAAGGAGTTCGTAGGCGACCTCCCCGGAGTAAGCGCCGTCCACCCGAAGATGGTCTTCGACCCCCCCTGGTCACCAGAGATGATGACCGACGACGCCAAGTTCGCACTCGGCTTCTAGGCAGGGATTGCGGGGTCATAGGGGGTCATAAGGGGTCTATTTCATCCCCATCCCATCCCCACGGGCATCCCCACGGATCAGGGTGCGCGCGAGGCGGTTCGTTGGCGCGCCCAGACGAACACGGCGCCAAGGAAGGCCGCCCCCCACAGCAGCGCTGCCCACAACCCAACGGCCCCGGCGAGGAATCCAGCAACGCCGACCGCGCCGAGAACGGCGACGTAGCCGAGGAACAGCCAAAGCGCCCGACGGGATAGGCGAGCCACAGCCCGAACTGTAGCTTTTGCTTAGGTTTCCGACCCGTCCAGGTAGGCGTTCAGCATCGCTCGCGCTTCGACCTCGCTGCCCGGCATCAAGTGGCCGTAGCGGTCGAGGGTGATCGTGACCGTCGCGCGGAAGCGCCTGGCCTGCCGCCAGCAAAGCACCGCGCTGTCTTGCGGGTAGCTCAGGGGCGGCTGAGGGGGTGGCGACTACGTGAGGAGCGCGACAGCCCGGAGCCCCGCCGGTGTCGGTTGCACGATCTCATCCTCGCGGTTGGCGAATAAGCCGAACTCGCGGAGCCCTCGGATCGCCTGAGCCGCTGTCTCGACCTCCCTGGCGTCCTCGGCATCGCTGATGATCTTCAGCGCAAGCTCTTTGGCCGTCAGGTTTTCGGGATGAAGTTCTGCCGCCACTTCGAGGATCACGGCTTCGACTATCGCCACGTTGTACTTGGGCGAGGTGTCAGGTTTGGTCATGTTCGCTCTTTCGGCGTGTTTGCGTGGCATGGTGCGGCCGACGAAGGGACGACCCTGCTCCGCCCCCTTCGCCCCCGGCGCGGGCCTACTTCCCCACCGCCCCCGCCTTGCGCCTGCCGCCCCGTTTGCTCCCGCCGCCATTCCGACCAGCCCCGTTTGCCCCGTTTGCCGACGCGCTCGCCATCCCCTCGCCCCGCGCGACCAGGGCGTGGAGGTCGGCGGGCTCCCAGGCCGCCTCGAAGGCCAAGAGCGCGAAGGTGTAGCCGACCGCCTCGGCGCCGTCGCCGTTGGCCTTTGCCATCCGCCTTGTTGCAGCCTGCTGCTCGGCTTCGACTTCCTTGCTCGCCCATTGCGCGATCGCCAATACGTTGCGCTCTCCCTCTTGATCGAGAACGAGCGGAGCGCGGGTGATGTGGTCGTGTGTCCCCTGCAGCTTGCCCGCTTTCAAGGCTCCCGCCAGGTCATCGAACAGGTCGCTTGCCTGGCCTGCGCCGACGACGGCGCGCAAACCCTTCTTCAGCTGCCGCCACGCCTTTGCCGGGAACAGCGTTTTCGCGCTGGCGCGGTAGTAGTGCTCCACCGCGCCCCGGCGCGGCACCGTGCGCGTCTCTTCGATCATCCCCTCGCAGTCGTCGCGCAGCACTTTGACGTGGTAGCTGACTTGGCTCAGTCCTTCGTTTAGTGCCTTCGACAGCCCCTTGGGGCTGACCTCGCCCTGAACCGCCGCGAGCAGGATGTGCTGGCGCAGGACGTGGTCCAGCGCCTTGACGAACCGCAGATCCACGAGGACCGGCAGATGCTCCCCACCCTTACTCCTGTCGGCCCTGCTTGACTTGCCTTTTGGCATTTCTCTCGTCCCCCTGTCGCCGCCCTCAGAGCGGTCGGCGCTATTTGGAATAAGAAGTGGCAACTTCTTGGAACGAGTCGAGTCTTGCCGACCTCTAAGTAAGTTTCACAACCTGAGCAATGCCTTAGTCGTTACTCAGATTTTCTGTTGCAATACCGCCCCACCGTCCGCTATGGCGGCGCGGATAGACGGCAATTGCGTGCGGTTAGTCGAGGAGCTGGCCCGCCTTGACCTCGACCGCTTTTGCCAGCCGCCGCAGCGTCGAGATTTTCGGATCGCGCTTCCCGGCCTCCATCCGGCTGACCTCCGTGGCATGGACGCCGCTGCGCTGGGCGACCTCTTCCTGGGTGAGCCCGAGGTGTTCCCGGGCCTCCCGTAGTCTGATGCCGAAGTGGGGCATGGCGGGGATCGTCTGCGCTTGAGACAGAAAGCGCCATAGGAAACTTCACAAGTTCTTAGGTAAACTCCGGTTCCCTCCATGCCGCCTCGGGACGAAGACGGGGGAGCCGGCCACGAGCCCCACGCAAACGGGTCGCGACCGGCCCCCTACATCGCACGCCTTAGCCGTGCTTCAGCACATTCACGCTCGAATAGACGCTTTCGACTTGCACGATCTTCACCGCAATCACCTCCTTTCCTCGCAAGTGGGGCCGTGACCGGCCCCTATCTGTGGCGCGTTCTATGCGTGCTTCACAACGCGCACGCTGGAATAGACGTGCCCAATTTGAGTGAGCTTCATCGCGGTCACCTCCCCTCGTGTTAGTCGGCGGTCTTTCCGCCGAGAGAGAAGGAATGCTAAAAAGAATTCCAACAAGGACTAAGATTCCGCCTGACGCAACTTTTCGACCGCAGGCAGACTTATGCTCTGACCAGCCTGACTATGCGAGGTAAGCCGAGCGAGCCCATAACGCCTGCGATGCCAGTTCTGCTGGGGCAGGGGGAGCGAAGCGTTGAGGACGCCGTCTCCTACTCAGTCACGCATCGCGTGAGGATCGAAATCCGCGCGATCCTAAACGAAGGTACGCGCTCGCAAGATGAATTGGCGAAGCTAGTCCGGCCGCCGGTGGGCAGTATTGGCTACCACCTTAGAGAATTGCTTGCGGACGGCTCGATTGCGCTGGCCTACGTCAAGCAGGTGCGGAATGCAAACAAGTATTTCTACCGAGCGGTGGAAATGCCGTTCTATACCGACGAGGAAATCGCAGCGATGCCGCCAGTTGCGCGGCAGGCCGTCATCGGCGTTGCTCTGCAGGCGATCATGGCCGAGGCGCTCGCTGCTTTCTGGGCCGGCAAGATGATTGACGACGGGCGGCTGTGGATGGCTTGGCGCTGGTTCAACGTCGATCAGCGGGGGCGAGGCGATATCGCCGACGAGCAGGCTCGTTCGTGGGAGCGAGTTCGAGAGATCGAGGCCGAATCGACCAACCGCTGCGCCAGGTCGGGCGAGCCGACCAAGTCGATCATCGTCAGCTCCTTAGGCTACGTGCGTTGCCGTTTCTCCGCAGATCCGCCGATGACCGAGCGACTCAAGGACGAGACTGTGCCGGAGACACCGATCAGGTTGGGGCAGGGCATGCGATGCGTGGAGAACGCGATCAGCTACGCAGTGAGCCATCGCGTCAGAGCCGAGATTCTGGCGATCCTCAACGAAGCCGCTCGCTCGCGCGAGGAACTTGCGTATCTAATTGGCGAACCGCCAGAGAAGATCAAACACCACATCAAGGCATTGCTTGATGAGGGGTCGATTGAGATCGCATACACCGAGCAGGTTGGAAATATGAATCAGTATTTCTACCGAGCGGTGGAAATGCCGTTCTATACCGACGAGGAAATCGCAGCGATGCCGCCAGTTGCGCGGCAGGCCGTCATCGGCGTTGCTCTGCAGGCGATCATGGCCGAGGCGCTCGCTGCTTTCTGGGCCGGCAAGATGATTGACGACGGGCGGCTGTGGATGGCTTGGCGCTGGTTCAACGTCGATCAGCGGGGGCGAGGCGATATCGCCGACGAGCAGGCTCGTTCGTGGGAGCGAGTTCGAGAGATCGAGGCCGAATCGACCAACCGCTGCGCCAGGTCGGGCGAGCCGACCAAGTCGATCATCGTCAGCTCCTTAGGCTACGTGCGTTGCCGAAGCGTCCCTTCGAGCACGCCGGGTGCGGGTCCAAACCGGCCTAGCGCTGTGGGAAATGTCCTCGGCCCACAGGGACGGCCGCAGGCGGTTCGACCGTAGACTCTTGCCACTTCCCCTCGCCACCCCGGTTGATTTGGGAGGCGATCAGAGGGCGGATCGGCAGCATTCCACGCTGCGCTGCGATGCCGGAGGGAGGGCTCGAACCCCGACACGCGGACTATGATTGCTGGCAAGTTCTCCGGGGGGATGGAGTTGCGCACTGCCAGCGGTCGTCAGTTCTGGACTACCGCGCTAACCCGTCTCGAAGCACTACGTGCTCCCCTGGTGCGAATTGCACTCGCTGGAAGCGCTTCATCCCCACCACCATCCCCACGAGCTCGACAAGTGTCTGATTTGCAGGCAGATCTTGCCAGGGTGGCTGGAGATGATGACCGAGGACGCCAAGTTCGCCCTCGGCTTCTAGGCCGGGATTTGCAAGATAAATAGCGCTATATAGGAGACTATGAGGTAATATCGCCCATATATGGAAGCTAAAGGCAAAGAAGACGATCAACCTTCCCGTCGCGCGCGCAGCTTGCCGCCGGCCATTGATCGTGCCCTGCGCGATGCCGGCAAACACGTAGTCGCCTGGCGCAAGCTGCGCAACCTCACGCAGGCACAGCTCGCCGAGCGCGCCGACGTGGGCGTGAACACCCTGCGTAGGCTCGAACACGGCGACGGTGGGATCACTCTGGAGAACCTGCTTCGCATCCTGCGGATCTTGGGCGTGCTCGATGGCCTCTCGCGAAGCCTCGATCCATATGAGAGCGACGTCGGCCGGCTGCGCTCCGACCAGCGGCTGCCAAAACGAGTGCGCCCACGCAGCCTGAGCGGCGGCAAGGATGGCTGACGCTCAGGTCGAAGTCGTCGTCCAGATCGGCACGGAGGACGTCCTTGCCGGCCGCCTCTACTCACATCGAGACGGTCGCGCCGAGTCCGCCACCTTTTCCTATGAGGCCTCCTATATCGAGCGGCCCGATTCCTACGAGCTCGATCCGGCCCTGCCTCTCCTGATAGGCCAGCAGCAAACGCGCAATGGGGCGGCGATCTTCGGCGCATTCTCCGATTGCGCGCCCGATCGCTGGGGTCGACGGCTGATCGACCGTGTCGAGAATCGCCGGGCGAAACACCAGCGCCAAGCCAGCCGTAGGTTCGGCGAGATCGACTATCTGCTCGGTGTTCGTGATGACATGAGGCAGGGCGCGCTTCGTTTTCGCCTACCCGGATCCGACCTCTACCTCGCCGATGAGCAAAGCGGGGTGCCCGATCTGATCGAGCTGGGCAGACTGCTGAATGCCTCAGAGCGCCTGGAGCGCGAGGAAGCCGGAGAGGAGGATCTGAGGGCGCTGCTGCGAGGAGGCTCGTCGCTCGGTGGCGCCCGGCCAAAGGCGCACGTGATCGATGCTGTCGGCAAGCCGGCGATCGCCAAGTTCCCCAGCCCGAAAGATGGCCACGAGGTGATCGCATGGGAGGGAGTCACCATCGCTCTCGCCCGTGAAGCCGGGATCGCCGTCTCCGATTGGGCTCTCGAGCTCATCGATGGAAAGCAGGTGCTGATCGTCGATCGCTTCGATCGCGTGGGTGATCGCAGGATCGGATACGTCAGCGCGATGACGATGCTCGAAGCCCAAGATGGCGATCGGGCGAGCTATCTGGATATTGCCGAGGTGGTCGAGCGGGTCTCACCCGGGGCGACGCGTGATCTCACGGAGCTCTGGCGCCGAGTTGCGTTTACCGTCCTCGTCTCAAACACCGACGATCATCTGAGAAACCACGGCTTCTTGAGGACGAGCAGCGACGGCTGGTCTCTGTCCCCCGCCTTCGACCTCAATCCGAACCCGCAAGGACCTGGTGAACTCAGTACCGCGATCGCCTTCGACGATCCGATTGCCTCGATCGAGACGCTGGTCGAGGTTGCCGAATACTTTCGCCTGGACGTGGCGAAATGTCAGCTGATCCTCAGTGAGGTTCTAGCCGCCACCTCTGCCTGGCGCCAAAAGGCCCGCAAAGTGGGCCTTGGCCCACAGGCGATCGAGGATATGGCGCCGGCCTTCGAGCATGAGCAGCGCCGGTTCGCGGCCGAGTTCGTCGATGCCGGCCCCGCGGCGTTCAGCTGAGGAATTTGCTCCATCGATCGCGAAACTAGCGCGGCAGCTGCGGATCGTCGCCGTCGATCTCCTCGGCGGTCCCGTCGAAGTCGTACGGACGGCCGCTTGAGTCGCGCGGAGCGGCCGGCCCGCCGCGTGCACCGCCGACCCCGACGACGACGAAGCGGCGGGCTGCGTAGCCGCGCATCAGGCGGCGGGCGATCGCTCGGGTCGGCGGCAGCAGTAGCAGTACGCCGAAGATGTCGGTGACGAAGCCCGGAGTGAGCAGCAGGGTGGCGCCGATCGCGATCATCAGCCCCCACGCGACGGCGGGCAGGCGCTGCAGCGTCGC
>DAIRWC010000097.1:0-6564 GCA_036802505.1 Solirubrobacterales bacterium | reverse complement strand
CGACAAAGAGGCACAGCTCACGTTCCTCGGCGCGACCAGCGAACGCGACGCCGCCGACGCCGAGCCGACGCTGGTGATCGACATCGGCGGCGGCTCGACCGAGATGATCGTCGGCACCGGCACCGAGATCGCCTTCCACGCGTCGCTTCAGGCCGGCGTCGTACGCCACACCGAGCGCCACATCTCCGGCGACCCCCCGACGGCAGTCGAGCTCGAGGAACTCGCCGGCGACGTCCGGGCCCTGATCGCCGCCGCCCTCGCCGGGGAGAACGACGCTCGCGCCGCGACCGGCATCGCCGTCGCCGGCACCCCCACCTCGCTCTCCGCGGTCGAGCTGGGGCTCGAGCCATACGACCCGGCTCGCGTCCACGGCCATGTCCTCGCCCTGACGACGGTCCAGCGCCTGCTCTCGCAGTTCGCCTCAGCTCCGCTGGCCGAGCGGGCCGCGATCCCCGGCCTCCACCCCGACCGGGCACCGACGATCATCGCCGGCTGCGTGATCCTGATCGAGGCGATGCGCGCCTTCGGCCTCGACCAGATCGAGGCCTCCGAGCACGACATCCTCTACGGGATGGCGCTCGAAACCGCATCGCAGCCCGACTAGCTCCAGATAAACGCCCGTGGGTAAAACTCGTGGGACCCGGTGTACAGGCGAGTTTTCGGGACCCGTCCAGATGGGTAAACGTGTCTGCCTAACCCCCAAAACTTGGTAGAATCCGCCTACCGAGTTGTCAGTAGGGGCAAACCGAGCACCTAGACATTTCGGATAGGCGAGCGCATACTCGTCACATCGGGAAAGAGGTGAGGACGAGAGTCTCCACCGCGAACCCCGTCATAGGGTTCAGGCGATTGCCGCATCATGGCGCCTCCCGCCGTCTGGGCCCATCGAATAAAGAACTGGTCCCTGAAGACGTACCCCTGCCCGTCCTGAGGGACCAACTTGAATCGGCCGCCAGAGATGGCGGCCGATTCTCGTTGGGCCGGGGGTAGGCCAACCTGGCCAGCCGGCCGGCTTTTGGCTCTGTCAAGCCAGATTCGACTTGCGCGGGTAGACGACCTCGGGGTCGGTGATGACGTTGACCAGGGTCGGCTGGCCCGACTCGAAAGCACGCTCCAGCGCGGGTCGCAGCTGCCCGGGCTCCCTGACGACGACCCCGTCGCAGCCCAGCGCCTCGACCACTTTCTCGTAGGGCGTTTCCGGTCGCAGCTCGGCCGCAACCGAGTAACCGTAGAGGAATTTCATCGGGTGATGCTCGAGCGCCCAGATGCCGTTGTTGCCCATCACGCCGACCACCGGGAGGCCGTGACGCGCCAAAGTGTCGAACTCCATGCCCGCGAAGCCGAAGGCCCCGTCGCCGAGCAGCAGACAGACCTGTCGCTCGGGGTGAGCGAGCTTCGCGCCGATCGCCTGGCCGGGCCCGGCGCCGAGGCAACCGAACGGGCCCGGATCCATCCAACAACCCGGCTCGAAGGTCTCGATGAAGCGGCCCGCGTAGGAGACGAAGTCGCCGCCGTCGCCGATCACGATCGCGTCGCGGTCGAGAACTTCCCCCAGCTCCTTGTATATGCGGACCGGGTGCAGGGGCGAGCGGGCGTCGTTCAACTCCGCCTGCTCGGCCGCCCGCTTCTCCGCCTCGACCCCGCGCAATTGCTCGAGCCAGCCATCGGTGCGCCCCCGCCCGGCCGTGACCGAATCGCCGATCGCCGCCAGCGTCGCCGCGACGTCGCCGACCAGGTCGACCTCGGGAACACGGTTGGCGGTGAGCGCATTGGGCGCGGCGTCAAGGCGGATCAGCTTCGTCCCCTCGCCGAAGCTGCCGCCGAAGCCGAGCCTGAAGTCGATCGGCACGCCGACGACCAGCGCAACGTCGGCGCCCTTCAGCCCGGCGCCCCGCGCCCGGCTGAAAGCCAGCTCGTGGTCGGCGGCGAGGCAGCCGCGACCGAGCCCGTTGAGGAAGACCGGAATGCCGAGCGCCTCGGCAAGCGCGCGCAGCTCGATCTCACCCCGGCCCCAGTAGAGGCCGCTGCCGGCCATGATCGCCGGTCGCTCGGCGCCTGCCAGCAGGGCCGCTGCCTCCTCGACCCCGGCGGCCGGCTGGGTATCGCCGCCCCCGGAATCCGCGATCTCCTCATCGGCCTCGCTGAAGACGACGTCGAGCGGATAGTCGACGAAGGTCGGCCCGAACGGGGCGCTGAGCGACAGGTCGAGCGCCGCGGCGGTCCGCGCCCCGATCGCGCCCGTCTCCTTGACCGTCTCCGCCGACTTGACCAGCGGCGAAACGAAGGGTAGGTGGTCGATCTCCTGCAGCGAGCCCGAGCCCCAGCGCATCTCCGGCGCCCGCCCGCCCAGCACGCAGACGGGTGAGCAGTTGGCCTGGGCGCCGGCAATCGCGCTGATCCCGTTGCTCACCCCCGGACCGGCGGTCAACGCCGCCACCCCGACCCGCCGCGTCGCCTTGGCAAATCCCTCGGCCGCAAACACCGCCGACTGCTCATGCCGAACATCGACGATCTCGATGCCCTCGGCTTTGCAGCCGTCGTATATAGAGAACAGGTGCCCGCCGGAGAGCGTGAACAAATGCATCACGCCCCTCGACTTCAGTGCTCTAGCGACTAATCGCCCGCCATGATCCATAGGAAGCTGGAGCCTAAGGGACGCTCCTCGCGCGGGTGGCACGGGTGACGGGGGGTGTTCGGACGGGTGAGTCCGCTAACACCCCCCTCACCCGTGACAGGACCCGCGCGCCGGGAGTGCCCGGGGCGGGACTCGAACCCGCAAGCCCCCAAAGGGGCAGCGCATTTTAAGTGCGCCGCTTTTGCCAGTTTCGCCACCCGGGCAGGATCGATGGTATCCGCCCGTTTGCGAGCGTCTAAATCCGGGGTAAAGATTTGTACGGACCGCAACTATCTCGCTGCTACGGTGTCCCTATTGACGAAGACAGTCCCATTCGCAACGCCTTCCCTGGAGAGTGAAACTTGGAGGCATCGGCTCTAACCCACGCCAGTCAGCGCGGACTCCTCGCCCGCCGCTCCCCTCTGCTCAAGCTGCAGGGGGACGCGAAGCTGATCGCGATGGCCCGCAGCGGCAACACCGGGGCCTTCGAGACCATCGTCGATCGCTACCAAGGCCGCCTGCTGGGCTTCTGCCGGCAGATGCTCGGCTCCACCGAGGACGCCGAAGACGTGCTCCAGGAGGTCTTCGTCAACGCCTACCGGGCGATGCTCGCCGACGAGCGTGAGATCAACCTGCGCCCGTGGCTCTACAGGATCGCCCGCAATCGCAGCCTCAATCACCTCCGTAAACCGACCGCCGATGCACAGGAATCGATGGACATGGTGCCCGTCGTCGAGGCCGCCACGACCGCCGAGAAGGTCGGCAACCGCGAGGAGTTCCGCCAGCTGCTCAACGACGTCGGCAAGCTGCCCGAGACGCAGCGATCGGCCCTCTTGCTGCGTGAGATGGATGCGATGTCCTACGAGGAAATCGCCGCTGCGATGGAGACCAGCGTGCCCTCGGTCAAGTCTTTGCTGGTGCGGGCACGGATCTCCCTCGCCGAGGCGAGCCAGGCCCGTCAGCTGACCTGCGGCGAGGTGCGGCTGGAGCTGGCCGAGGCCTCCGAGGGCCTGCGCAAGGTCTCCGGCCCGGTGCGCCGTCACGTGCGCGACTGCGACGAATGCGCCGACTTCCGCTCCCAGGTCCGCTCCAACGAGAAGGTGATGGCGGCGCTGTTCCCCGTCGGGGCGCTTGTCGCGTTCAAGACCCTCATCCTCTCCAAGCTCGGCCTTGGCGGTGCCTCAGGCGGGGCGTCCGCCGGCGCAGCGGGCAGCGGAGCAGGTGCTGGCGCCGGCGCGACCGCCGCGGCGACCAGCGCGGGCGCGGGCGCCGTCAGCAGCGTCGGCGCGGCGTTGAGCGGCAGCGGCGCTGCCGGTGGGCTCGGCGCGGTTGGAGGCGCAATCGGCACCAAGGCGGTCGCCGGTGTCGTCACCGCCGCGGTCCTCACCGCCGGCGCGGTCGAGGTCAACCAGAACGTCAACACGACTCCGCTGCCGAGGAGCAGCCACCCCGCCAAGATCTCTTCGGTGCGCCGCAGCTCGCCCGCCCTGTCACAGCATCAGGTGGCGGCGCCGCAGCCCAAACCGCAGCCCGTCGAGGAAGCCGTGACCACCCCGGCTCCGGAACCGGCGGCGGTTCCTGTCAATCCCGCACCAAGCACGGTGGAAACCTCATCCGGTCCCGATGCCGCCGGTCAGTCGAACACGACCGAAATCGCGGCCGAACCGATCGACCAGGCGAAAACGGCCGTGCCGAACGTGACCGGGGCGAAATCGCCGGCCAGCACCGCCGGAGCCCCGAGCGGAGGGGAAACCGTCGTCGTCACCGTGGGTGGCACGACCGCACCGGCCGCCGCACCGGCCGAAAGTCCGCCGGCCGCCGAAAGCCCGCCCGCGGAATCGGCTCCCCCCAGCGAACCGCCTCCGAGCGAACCGCCGGCCAGCGAACCGACGGCCGAAACGCCCCCGCCGTCCGGCAGCAGCGCCGAGGCCGGCTAACCAACGCTTAGAGGCCGATCACTTTCAGCCGGCGCATCAGGCATTTCGCCGCGAACGCCTGGGTGTCGGCGATCGAGAAGCCGAACAGTTCGTAGTCCTCGTCGTCCGGTGCCCACGGCGGCGATAGAACGCCCTGCGCGGCCGGTAGCGACTCCTCCAGAGTACGCTGGATCGCCTGCTTGTAGCGGTCGTCCTCGTGGGCCTTCTCGCGCAGGAAGACCGAGCCGAAGGCGACGTGGCGGTGCTCGTCGCGGGCGACCTTCTGGAAGCCCTCGACGAAGCCCGGCAGGGTGCCCTCGCGTTCGTTGAAGTCCATGATGAAGTGCTGGCCGGTGAGCGCCAGCATCCCCTCGATAACCATGTGGTAGAGGGTGATCGCCTCGACCAGCACCTCGGTGTCCTCGGGCTCGGCCGAGAGGCGATCGGTGCGCTTCTTCAGCATCTCGTCGAAGAGCACGCCGAAGTTGTCGTTGAGGTGCTCGGAGGTCTCCGCAAGCATCTCGCTGAGACCGTCTGCCTCGAGCACCCCGACCTCTCGGTAGAAGCGCTCGAAGAAGCGCACGTGGCGGGCCTCGTCGGCGATCTGCGTGCAGAGGAAGATTTTCTGGTCCTCGGTCGGCGCGGCACGCATGATCGGGCCGAGCTCCTCGGCGACTTTCTGCTCGCCGATGAAGAAGGAGGAGAGCCCGTACATGCGCTGGAAGCGTTCTTCCTCGGGGAAGGCGGCCCAGTCTTCTCTGTCCTGGCTGAAGTCGAGCTCCTGGGTCTGCCACTGCTGGCGCTCCCAGAGCCCGTACAGTTCCTCGTAGTCGAGCAGTTTGATGTCGGCCGTGCGGTCGGCGGCCTCGTTGAGCGCCGGATCGGCGGTCGCCTGGAAGTCGGCTCGGTCGGTCCGCGACTGGGTTCCGGTTGCCTCTTTGGCCTCCATCCTGCTCACACGGTAAAGGTCTCTCCCGGTTTCAGCAAGACAACCTGCGAGGAGGTCTTCGACTCGACATCGGCCTTGAAGGCGTCGCTGTCGGTCTCGATCGCAGGAAAGGTGTCGTAGTGCATCGGGATCACCGTGCCCGCGCCGACGAGCTCGGCGGCAACCACCGCGTCGTGGCGGTCCATCGTGTAATGGCCGCCGATCGGCAGCAGGGCGATATCGACCGGGTTGCGTTCGGCGATCAGCTTCATGTCGCCGAAGAGGCAGGTGTCGCCGGCGTGGTAGATCGTCACGCCACCGATCGAGATGAGCAGGCCGGCAGCCGTCCCCGTGACGGTCCCCGGCGTCGGACTGAAAGGGGCCTCAGCCGACCCCGCGATCGTGCTCGTGTGCCAAGCCGGAACCAGCTTTACCCAGCCCCAATCGAACTTCACCGTGCCGCCGAGATTGGGGTCGTAGACGTTCTCGACTCCCTGCTCTTCAAGCCACTTGGCGATCTCGACGATCGCCACGCACTCGGCCCCGGTTCGGGTCGCGACGCCGACCGCATCGGCCATATGGTCGACGTGCCCGTGGCTGATCGCGATCTGGGTCGGCTCGACTTCCTCCGCGGTATGGACCGCCGCCGGGTTGTTGGGCTTGAGGAACGGGTCGACCAGGACGGTCGTCTCCCCCTCGCTCAGCTCAAAGCATGACTGGCCGTGGAACTTGATCTCCATCTTCAGCTCTCTCCTTCGGTGTCCGGGGCTTCGCCCTCGCTCATCTCTTCTCTCAGTGCCCAGCCGACGGCAACTCCAACCATCATCCCCATCCTCGCCTCCTCGGCCAGCAGCGTCCGCACCGCCGCGATCCGCTCCTCCGGGTCGGGCACGGTGGCCGCCTTCAGCGACTCGCTCTCGTGCGACTCGCCGAACCAGCCGCCCTCGGCGAGGGCGGCGCCCAGCACCTGCTGCAACTGCGGCGCGGCGCGGGCGACGATCAGCTCGGCCTCGGCGAAGCGGTCCGCCTCGGCCAGGCGCTCGATCGCGGCTTCGAGCCGCTGCGCATCGACATCGTCGGAGGCCATCGCCGCTGAGCCCATTCGG
>DAIRWC010000096.1:0-6583 GCA_036802505.1 Solirubrobacterales bacterium | reverse complement strand
TCGGGCACGAGGGCAAGGCGCGAGGCGAGGGCGACCAGCACCGGTTTGGTCAGCGGCGGCGGCATCGGCAGGTCGCCGTGCTCGGCGTTCTCGGCCAGGGTCGCGCCGACGGCGAAGAAGCCGATCGGCAGGATCGCCACCAGCAGCGCCTGGGAGAGGTCGACCAGGACCTGCGGAGCGAGCACGTCGGGGGCGAGTAGGCCGGCGATCGCCGCGTAGAGCGGCGGGTTGCGGGTGAAGAAGGCGCGCACCCGGTCGCGCGGCCCTTCGCCCGCCTTCGTCCCCAGCGCCGCGCCGACCGCGAAGGCGCCGAGCAGCAGGCAGGGACCGGTGACGAGGACGTCGTAGAGGACCGCGGTCGAGAGCTGGTCGCGGCCCAGCAGCGCCACGGTCAGCGGGTAGCCGAGGTAGCCCGTGTTGACGCTGAGCACCGTGCAGACGACTGCCCCGGTGCGGGCTCGCGAGAGGTGCAGCACCCGGCTCGACAGCAGGTAGGCGGTCAGCGCCCCCAGCGACGAGGCGAGAAGCCCCAGCAGCAACCCGACCCCGTGGCTGACGTCGATGTGGCTGGAGGCGATGTTGAAGAAGATCACCGGCGGCAGCAGCACGTAGAGCATCAGCGTCAGCGAGCGCCGCGCTGCGTTGGCCGCCGCTTGTGGCCTGCGTCGCTCGGCCCAGACGCCGACCGCCGTCGCAGCGGCGATCGTCGCGGCGGTGAGAAGGACGATCATCCGCGGCAGTCTGACTGCGTGTGAGGAACGACGCCCGGCTTAGAAGAGAGACGCGCCGGCGTGCTGGGCGAACTCGACCAAGGGCTGCGGGACAATCCCGAAGAAGACGGCCCCCGCCGCGGCGAGCAATGCCGGAGCGACGAGGTAGGGGCGGCGACCGGCCTCGGGGTCGATCGGGTCGGCCTCGGGAGAGGCGCCCGCGATCGCCGGCGTCACGCCAGGCGCCGTCTCGCCTCCCGGCCGCATCCACATCGCCGCCACCACCCGCAGGTAGTAGGCGAGCGAGATCATCGTCCCGACGGCGATGAAGACCGCCAGCCAGGTGTAGTCGCCTTCGACCAGTGCCTCGATCAGGTAGAGCTTGCCGATGAAGCCGACCGTGGCCGGCAGGCCCGCAAGCGCCAGCATCGAGATCGTCAGCGGCCAGGCGAGCAGCGGCCGCTCGCTGCCCAGCCCGCGCACGGCGCGGATGTCGTCGCCGAAGGCGGTTTCGCGCTCGCGCGCGACGATCACGCTGAAGGCGGCCAGGTTCATGAACAGGTAGCCGGCGAGATAGAAGACGATCGCGTTGACGCCCGCCTCGCTGGCGACGACCAGACCGCCGAGGATGTACCCGGCCTGGGCGACGCCGGAGTATCCGAGCAGCCGCTTCAGTGAGTCTTGGCCGAGCGCGCCGACGTTGCCGATCACGATCGAGATCGCCGCCAACACCGCGAGGGCCGGCTGCCAGTCGCCCGCCTCGCCGATCAGGGCGACGTCGAAGAAGCGGATGAAGACGGCGAAGGCGGCCGCCTTGGTCGCCACCGCCATGAACGAGGTGATCGGCGTCGGCGCGCCCTCGTAGACGTCGGGGGTCCACTGGTGGAATGGGGCGATCGACGTCTTGAAGGCGAGCCCGACGGCGACCATGCCGATGCCGACGAGGACGAGCGGGTCGCCGAGCAGGCCCGCGTGGCCGATCCCGGCGGAGATGCCGAGGAAGTCGGTCGAGCCCGAGCCGCCGTAGAGGAAGGCCATGCCGTAGAGCAGCGTCGCCGAGCCGAGCGAGCCGACGATCAGGTACTTGAGCCCGGACTCCAGCGACTTCTCCCGGATCATGTTGGTCGCGCAAAGGATGTAGAGGGGGATCGAGAGGGTCTCGATTGCGACGAAGAAGGTGACCAGGTTTTGCGCCTGCGCGAGGAGCACCATCCCCAGCACCGAGCCGAGCAGCAGCGCGTGGTACTCGCCCGAGCCGGCCTGCTCGGCGGCCGGCTCGCGGATCGAGAGCAGCACGGCGAAGGCCGCCGCGGCGACCGCGATCAGCGAGATCGAGATCGCCAGGTCGTCGAGGCGGAGGGCTCCGGAGACGAGGTTGGTCGGGTCGTTCCATTGCATGACCAGCCGCGCCGCGGTCACCGCCAGGATCGACAGGCTCAACCAGGGCGCCATCCGTCGCGAGGTCTTGAACACAGCGCTGAGCAGCACGACACAGACCCCAGCCGTCAGCGCAATGACTGGAGACAGGGCGGCGTAGTCGATGTGGGGGGCGTGGAAGGTCATCGCCCCTCCCTGCCGACGGGCCGATTCCCGGCCATATGGGCCGGTTTTAGGCCCATCGACGCCAGTTGGGCTTGTGGCGCCGGGTCCTTGGTCGCGGCGGCTACCGACGCCTGCACCGAGGTGTCGGTGCGCTTGAGGATCAGCTGCGGATAGAGGGCGAGGCCGACGATGCAGAGCACCAGCGGGACCAGGACGAGGCCGTCGCGCAGGCCGATCTCCCGCGATTCGATCCCCTCGGCCTTCCTGTTGTGCATCGTGCGCTGGTAGAGCCGCAGCGCGTAGTAAGCCGACATCGCGACGCCGGAGATCGCCACGAAGGCGAAGACGATCTTCGCCTGGAAGAGGCCGTTGAGGATGTAGAACTCGCCGATGAAGTTGGCCGAGCCCGGCATCGCCAGGGTCGCCAGGGTGACGATCAGGAAGAGCGCCGCCAGGACCGGGGCGCGCATCGCCATGCCGCCCATCTCGCGCAGGTCCTCGCTGCCGCTGCGCTCGGCGAGGATCGCGACGATGATGAAGAGCGGGGCGACGACGAGGCCGTGGTTGACCATCTGCAGGACGGCGCCGTCGGCGCCGTCGGCGCGCAGGGCGAAGATGCCGGCGGTGATGAAGCCGAGCTGGGCGACCGAGGAGTAGCCGCCGATCAGCCGCACGTTGGTCTGCGTGAAGGCCATCACCGAGCCGTAGAGGATCGAGGCCAGGGCGATCAGCAGCACCACCGTCTGGAACTGGACGGTCGCGGCGGGGAAGAGAGGCAGGACGACGCGCAGGAAGCCGTAGGCGCCGACCTTGGCCAGCACCCCGGAGAAGACCGCCAGGACCGGCAGCGGCGCCGCCCGGTAGGCGTCGGGCATCCAGCCGTGCAGGAGGAAGGCCGGCATCTTGACCAGGAAGGCCGCGGCGAAGAACCAGAAGATCCATTGCTGGCTGCCGTCGCCGATCGGGTGTTTGGCCAGCTCGGCGATCGAGAAGGTGATCTGGCCCCCGTCGGCGGCGATGATCGCGGTGGCGATCGCCCCGACCATCATCAAGAGCGAGCCGATCAGCGTGTAGACGATCATCTTCAGCGTCGCCGCCGACGCGGTCGGGCCGCCCTCGCGGTCGGTCCCCCAGGCGCCGAAGAGGAAGTAGAACGGGACCAGCATCAGGTCGAAGAAGAGGACGAAGAGGAGCAGGTCCTGGGCGATGAAGGCACCCAGCGTCGCCGTCTCGCCGAGCAGCATCATCAGGAAGAAGAGGTGGGGCCGCTCCTGCTCGCGGAAGGCGGCGAAGGCGGTCCCGCCCAGCCAGACAACCGCGGTCAACAGCACCAGGAAGACGTTGAGGCCGTCGATGCCGAGGCTGTAGTCGACGCCGAGGCCGGGGATCCAGTTGACGTCGACGCTGTCCTGCAGGCCGGCGGCGCCGGAGTCGAAGCCGGCGAGCAGGGCGATCGCGATCCCCACCGTCGCAACCGTCCCCAGCACCGCCCACCAGCCGGTGAGCCGCTTGGGCAGGAAGAGGCCGATGAGGCCGAAGGCGAGGGGGGTCCAGAGCAGCGAGTTGATCATGAGCTGCTCAGCAGGAAGTAGAGGGCGAGCCCGGCGAAGCCGGCGATCAGGAGCAGGGCATAGCTGCGCACGAAGCCGCTCTGCACGACGCGGACGATGGCGCCCGCCTCGCCGACGGTCTCCCTGGTCCCGGTCACCAGGCCGTCGACGACGAAGCGCTCGAAGGTCGAGTTGGCGAAGCGGCCTATGGCCAGCGCGGGCCGCACGACGAGGAAGTCGATCGCCTCGTCGAAGTACCACTTGTTGACGAAGAGCAGGTAGGCGGGGCGGAGGCGCTCGCGGAAGAGGCCGGGCAGCTCCGGTCGCGCCACCCAGAGGACCCAGGCGAGCCCGATCCCGACCAGCGAGATGACCGCGCCGATCGCGAGCCCGCGCCACTCCTCCCCGACCGTCGGGTGGATCGCGCTCAGCGGCACGTCGGCGAAGGCGGGGTCGAGGAAGCCGAAGAGGACGTTGTCGACGCCCGGCACCTGGATCAGCCCGGCGAAGAGGGCGCCGGCGGAGAGCACCGCCATCGCCACCGCCATCGGCTTGGACTGCTCGGCGATGTGGTGGTGGGTGCCGGGGAAGCCGACGTCGGCGTCCTCGAGCTCTTCGTTGGCCGGGTTGATCGCCGGCCCGTGGTACAGCTCGCCCGTGTCGATCAGGTGCTGTGCCTCCTCGCAGGGCTTGCCGGGCAGCACCCGGAATATGAGGCGGAAGGTGTAGAGCGCGGTGAGCAGGGCGCCGACGTAGCCGCCGACCGCCATCCAGGTGTACATCCCGCCGCGCGCCTCGGCGTAGGCGAGGATCGAGTCCTTGGAGAAGAAGCCGGAGGTGAGCGGGAAGGCGGCAAGCGCGAGGCCGCCGATCACGAACATCAGCGAGGTGAAGCGCATCGCCTTCCAGAAGCCGCTCATCCGGTCGATGTCCTGGCGGTTGGCCATCGCCGAGATGATCGAGCCGGCGGTCATGAAGAGCAGCGCCTTGAAGAAGGCGTGGGTCATCAGGTGGAAGAGCCCCTGCGCGTAGGCGCCGATCGAGACGCCCATGATCATGTAGCCGATCTGGCTCATCGTCGAGTAGGCGATCGCGCGCTTGAGGTCGGTCATCGTCAGCGCGATCGTGCCGGCGACGAGCAGCGTCGCCAGGCCGACGAAGGCGCCGATGTCGGCGGCGGTCGGGGCGAGGTAGAAGAGGACGTGGGTGCGGGCGATCAGGTAGACGCCGGCGGTGACCATCGTCGCCGCGTGGATCAGCGAGGAGACCGGGGTCGGCCCCTCCATCGCGTCGGGCAGCCAGGTGTGGAAGGGGATCTGGGCGGACTTGGCAAAGGCGCCGACGAGCAGCAGCAGGCAGATCGCGGTCACCGTCCACTCGCCGCGGGCGAAGACGTGGGGCGCCTGGGCGAAGACCGCCCCATATTCGAAGCTCCCGAGTTCGCGGAAGATGAGCAGCGCGGCGAGCACGAGGCCGATGTCGCCGACGACGTTGATCACGAAGGCCTTCATCCCCGCCTTGGTCGCGGTCGTGCGGCGGTACCAGAAGCTGATCAGCGCGTAGGACGCAAAGCCGACGAAGGCCCAGCCGACGATCAGCAGGACGAAGTTGCCGGCCAGGACCAGCAGCAGCATCGAGAAGACGAAGAAGTTGAGGTAGCTGAAGAAGCGGTGGTAGCCCTCGTCGGACTGCATGTAGCCGAACGAGTAGAGATGGATCAGCGTCGATACGCCGGTGACGACGAGCAGCATGAAGACCGAGAGCTGGTCGACGTAGATGCCGAGCTTGATGTCGAGCCCGGCCGCGCCGGCGTAGGTCCACAGCGAGGAGGCGTGGTGGCGTGCCTCGGCGTCCTCGCCGAGCAGGCCGGCCAGGGCGGCGATCGCGCAGACGAAGGCGAGGCCGATCGCGGCCGTCCCGATCATTCCCGCGACGCGCGCCGGGATCGCCCGGAAGGAGAGGCCGATGACGATCGAGCCGAGCAGCGGCAGCAGCAGGGCCAGCCAGGCCCAGGTGGTGACGCTCATCAGCCCCTCAACTCCCGAAGCTCATCTACGTCGAGCGGCAGCTTGCGGCGGAAGATCGCGACGATCAGGCCGAGGCCGACGACTACCTCACAAGCAGCCACGACCATCACGACTAGGGCGAACACTTGCCCTTGCTGATTGCCGACCATCCTGCTGAATGCGACCAGCGCCAGGTTGCCGGCGTTGAGCATCAGCTCAAGGCAGAGCAGGATGACCACCGGGCTCCGGCGAATCAGGATGCCCATCGCTCCCACCGCGAACAGCAGGCTCGACAGGACCACGTACCACTCGATGCTCATCGCGCAGGCACCCCCTCACCTGGGTGCGGATGGGCGCCGGGCACAGGGTCCCCAGGCTCGCTATCGCGAGGAGTTCCTGGGGACCCTGCACCCGGCGCCCATGCAGACGAGGTCGGGTCGGGCTCGGCGGGAACTCCTCGCGAACGCGAGCCCGACGAGCCCGACCCGACCTCGTCTCGTTTGCCGGCGAGAACGATTGCTCCTACTGCTGCGAGGAGGAGCAGGATCGAGCTTGCCTCGAAGGGCAGCAGGAACTTTTCGAGCAGGAGATAGCCGATTGCGGCGGGGTCTCCGAAGCCCGCCTTGACGTCGGGGCCGGCGGTGCCGAGGGCCAGCAGGGAGGAGGCGAGGACAGCTATTGCGAGCTCGATGAAGATTGCGATGCCGAGCAGGGGGGCGATGAACTGCTGGCCGGGGATCGGCTCCCAGGCCGACTCCTCGCCGTCGCCGACGTA